>CAMWSA010000151.1 GCA_947176785.1 uncultured Lachnospiraceae bacterium | reverse complement strand
AGGCGGGGATGCCCGCCCACGGACCGGGCGGACGGCGGGGATGGCAGCCTGGGTGGGGGACGGAAGCTTCAGTCAGGCGTCCTACAACCCGGTGGGTTCCTATGTGAAGGTATTTGACTTAGACCCGGCGCTGCGGGGCAAACAGGTGAGGGTCTGCTTCGAGGGCGTGGAGCAGGCGATGTATCTCTGGCTCAACGGACATTTTATCGGCTATGCGGAGGACAGCTTTACGCCTTCGGAATTCCTCTTAACCCCCTATATCCGGGATCAGGATAATGTGCTGGCGGTGGAGGTACATAAGCGCAGCACGGCCAGCTATCTGGAGGACCAGGATTTCTTCCGTTTCTTTGGCATATTCAGGAGCGTGCATTTGCTCGCCCAGCCCTTCCTGCATGTGGAGGATATGTGGGCCAGGCCCAGACTCTTACCGGATAATGCCGGGGGCAGCCTGGAACTGGATCTAAAACTGACTGCCTGGGGGCAGGCGGCCATGGCGCTCTGCGGGGAGGAGGCCAGCGCCCTGTGGGTCGGCAGAGATATGGGAAGCGACAGAAAATCCTCGGGCCCCCGCAAGGCTTTTACGGTATCCGGCGGGGAGGACACAGAGAGTTCCCGGGATGTAAATGAACCGGCCGCAGAGGAAAATGCTGCCTGCTTCGGTGGGGGGCGCACCGGTGATTGCCGGACAGCGGGAGATTCGGACAGTGTCAGGGAGGTGATTGCTGATGGCTTATCCTGCCCCTTCAGGGTACAGATTACCCTGCGGGATGCGGAGGACAGGCTCTGCTGGTCCATGCGGCTTCCTGCGGCCCGCAGTATTCATATAGAGCCTCAGCAGACAGGAGCCGTAACTGCCTGGGACAACCATAACCCTTATTTGTACCGACTGCTGATCACTCTGCTGGGACCGGAGGGGGAGGTACTGGAACTGGTGCCCTATGATATAGGCTTCCGGCGGATTGAGATTGTGGATAAAGTTATACGCCTGAACGGGAAGCGCCTGATTTTCAACGGCGTGAACCGCCACGAGTGGAGCGCCCGGGGAGGAAGGGTTATCTCCGTGCAGGATATGGAACGGGATGTACATATTTTTGCGGAAAATAACATCAACGCCGTGCGCACATGCCATTACCCGGATCAGATCCCCTGGTACTACCTGTGCGACAGCCATGGCATTTATATGATCTCGGAGACCAACCTGGAGACCCATGGCTCCTGGCAGAAGCCCGGGGGAGACGAACCCTCCTGGAATGTGCCCGGCAGTTTTCCCGAGTGGCGTGAGGCGGTGCTGGACCGGGCCAGAACCCATTTTGAGACCTTCAAAAATCATCCGGCCATATTGATGTGGTCGTTGGGCAACGAGTCCTTCGCAGGGGAGAATATCGCCGCCATGCATGTCCTTTTCAAGGAGAAAGACCCGGACCGTCTGGTGCATTATGAGGGGGTGGCACATGCCAGAGAGTATGAGGACCGGATCTCGGATGTGGAGAGCCAGATGTATGCCAAACCGGAGGACATCGCCGCATATCTGTCAAATGACCCGAAAAAGCCCTTTATCCTCTGTGAGTATATGCATGATATGGGCAATTCCCTGGGGGGCATGAAGTCCTATATGGATCTGTTGGACCGCTTTGAGATGTACCAGGGCGGCTTTATCTGGGATTATATGGATCAGGCCATTGAGGTGGAGGACCCTGTGACGGGCAGAAAGGTACTGCGCTATGGCGGCGATTTTGACGACAGGCCCTCGGACTATGAGTTTTCGGGCAACGGCCTCCTGTTTGCGGACAGAACTCCCAAACCGGCGGTACAGGAAGTAAGGTTTCAATATGGCAGATATCAATAGATGGCCGGAGGAGGACGCCCGGAAAGCGGGCAGGAGGGGTTTTGGATGAGAGTAGTATATGGAGATTGCAGCCTGGGTCTGCATGGAGAGAATTTTGACTATATATTCAGCTATAGTGTCAGGGGCCTGGAATCGTTGGTAAAAAATGGCCGCGAGTGGATGTACCGTGGGCCTGTGCCCACCTTTTGGCGGGCCCTCACGGACAATGACCGGGGCAACGGCCTCCATCTGCGCAGCGGTATGTGGCTGGCGGCGGATCAGTTCATCCGTTTCAGGGAGGTGCGTGTGCTGGTGGATGGCGAGGATAAACGCCAGCCGGACACCAGGGGGAACAACCGGTACACAGGAGGGGAGACTGCGGCGGCGGCAGAGATCATCTATACCTATGAGACTGTCACAGTGCCTGCCGCCACGGTGGAAGTAAGCTTTCAGGTGGATGCCCGGGGAAGCATTTTGGTCAAGGTGCATTATTATGGGAAGGAGGATCTGCCGGAATTGCCTGTGTTTGGTATGCGCTTTGTACTGCCCACACTGGCGGCAGGGTTTACCTATGAGGGATTGTCCGGCGAGACCTACCCCGACCGTATGTCCGGAGGCGTTCCGGGTGTGTATGAGGTGGAGGGGCTGCCGGTGACCCCTTACCTGGTGCCCCAGGACTGCGGCATGCATATGGAGAGCAAGTGGGTACGTGTCCGTCCGGGAGCCTCTGTGAGCAATGTGACAAAGGGGCCTCTGGCTTTGGCTGCCAGGGACTGTTCCGAAGAGGAGGACTGCCTGGAAATCCGGATGGCGGACGTACCTTTTGCCTTTTCCTGCCTGCCCTACACGGCGCAGGAACTGGAGAACGCCACCCATCAGGAGGAACTGCCCTGCGCCAGACGCACCGTACTCTGTATACTGGGCGCGGTGCGGGGCGTGGGCGGCATGGACAGCTGGGGGGCCGAGCCGGAGCCTGCCTACCGCATAGACGCGGCAAAGGATATCCGATATAGCTTTCGGATTGTCTGAAGCGCATATATGTTTTTGCCCGGAGGAACTGTGAAGGCCCTTTATATGTTCCGATTCCTGTACGCCCCATGCTGCAAAACCGGGCAGCGTGGGGCGTGCAAAAAAGGAAAGCCAATCGGTCCTGTGTATAAGGCAAATGCGAGAAAAGTATTTGCCTTATCGCGAATAAGATGGTATACTTCATAAAGTCATAAGTTACAGTTCCCGCAGGAGCCGCAGGCTTATGCTAACGACCACTGCGTCTTTCCGATTCCTGCCCGGAACATGTTGCATATTTGGCTGACATGTGCCGGGCAGGAAAGAAAGCTGAATCAGTTGTGTGTATAACTGTCCGTGATCTGAGTAGTTGTCTTCTGCGGGAAGAAACCTGTATACAGTAAGGGAGCGACAGGCATCAATGAGTGATAGACTGCTGGGAATCATTGTGGATTCCTTTACCAAAATCTTAATACCGGGCATAAAGGTGACGATACCTCTGACAATTCTGTCATTTTCCTTGGCAATGGTGATCGCCGTGGCCGTGGCTATGATCCAGTTTGCCAATGTGAAGGTACTCAGGCAGATCAGCCGGTTTTATATCTGGGTGGTCAGGGGAACTCCTCTGCTGGTGCAGCTGTATGTGATCTTTTACGGGCTGCCTAATCTGGGGATCATCATTGATCCCTTCCCCTGCGCGGTGCTTGTCTTCTCCATCAATGAGGGTGCCTACTGTGCGGAGACCATGCGGGCGGCCTTGGAATCCGTGCCCAGGGGACAGATTGAGGCGGGGTACTGTGTGGGCATGAGTTACTTGCAGATCATGCGCCGGATCGTGCTGCCCCAGGCGTTTCGCATTGCCTTTCCGCCCCTGTCCAACTCTCTGATCAGTATGGTAAAGGACACTTCACTGGCAGCCAATATCACGGTGGTAGAGATGTTTATGGCTACCCAGCGGATTGTGGCCAGGACCTATGAGCCGCTGGCCCTGTATATCGAGGTGGGATTGATCTACCTGTTGTTCTGCACAGTGCTGACGGGATTGCAGCATCTGGGAGAGCGCAAACTCAGCATTACAGCGGAGAGGAGGAAAGACCCGTGGTACAGGCACGTAATATCACAAAGTCGTTTCAGGCGCAGGTAGTTCTGCGGGGAGTGGATCTCTCCGTGGAAAAAGGGGATGTGGTGGCGATCCTGGGGCCCAGCGGTTCCGGAAAGACAACGCTGCTTCGCTGCCTGAATTTTCTGGAGACGGCTGACGACGGCACGCTGGAATTTGACGGGGAGACCTTTCGGATGGGGCATGTGTCCAAACGGGACATAGCCCGGCTGCGGAAAAAGACGGCCTTCGTGTTCCAGAATTACAATCTGTTCAGCAACAAGACAGCTTTGCAGAATGTGACGGAGGGACTGGTCATAGGGCGCAAAATGGATAAGGCGAAGGCCATGGGGATCGGCAGGCGGGCCCTGGATAAGGTGGGCCTTTCGGACCGTTATGACTACTATCCCCATCAGCTTTCCGGCGGACAGCAGCAGCGGGTGGCCATCGCCCGGGCGCTGGCCACAGATCCGGAAATCATCTATTTTGATGAACCCACCTCGGCGCTGGACCCGGAACTGATCGGCGAGGTGCTGGCCGTGATGCGGCAGCTTGCGGAGGAGGGGATGACCATGCTGGTGGTCACCCACGAGATGGGCTTTGCCCGCAATGTGTCCAACAAAGTGATCTTTATGGAGGACGGCCAGGTGCTGGAGCAGTGCGGCTCTAAAGAATTTTTTGAAAACCCCAGGGAGGAGCGGATCAAAGCTTTTCTCAAAACCCTGGGAGGAGTGTAGCAGGTCTTGCAGTCGGATTGATGTGGGCCGGGTGGATATGTGACAGCGAATGAATTGCTATGCTTTGAAATAAATTAATGAAGAGAATAGGGAAATCTGACAGTTGGATATAAACATCCAGAACTTTATTCAGGAGGTAGGAGGAAATTATGAAAAGGAAATGGAGTACCATTGCTATGGCTGCCGTTATGGCACTGAATCTTGCGGCCTGCGGTAACGGCGGCAATCAGAACGCTGAAGGAGGCGACCTGCTGCAGCAGATTCAGGAAAAGGGAACGATGACCGTAGCCATGGAGGGCACCTGGGCCCCCTGGACCTATCATGACGAGAACGATAACCTGGTGGGCTTTGATGTGGAGGTAGCCCGGAAGATCGCGGAAAAGCTGGGCGTGGAGGGTACCTTTGTGGAGGGCGAGTGGGACGGCCTGTTCGCCGGACTGGACAGCGGACGATATGACATGGTTGTCAACGGCGTGGAGATCACCGACGAGCGGGCGGAAAAATATGATTTTACCGAACCCTATGGCTATATCCGCACTGCGCTGATCGTGGCTGACGGCAACGAGGAGATCAAGACCTTTGAGGACTTGAACGGCAAGACTACAACCAACAGCATGGCAAGCACCTATATGACGCTGGCGGAAAGCTACGGTGCTACTGTGACACCTGTGGATTCCCTGGATCAGACCCTGGATCTGGTGGTGGCGGGCAGGGTGGATGCCACGCTGAATGCGGAGGTATCTTTCTATGACTATATGAATGTGCATCCCGACGCGCCGGTAAAAATTGTAGCCCTCACCGACGATGCCTCTCATGTGTCCATTCCCGTCCGCAAGGAGGAGGCCGCGGCAGCCTTCAAGGCCGCAGTGGATCAGGCCATCAGGGAATTGAAGGAGTCTGGTGAACTGGCGGAGATATCCGTCAAATATTTTGGCAGTGACATAACGAAGGAATGACGGGTTGTGCTTAAGGCTTATGCTTGAAGTGCATGAAAGGCGGGGTGAAATTTACCCCGCCTTTCATGCGCTTTCAGAAGTGTCGCCTTTTGCACTGCTGTTATGACAGAATACGGGTACGCTCTGCGATCTCCGGCAGTTCATGTTCCCGGGCGTATGCCTCGACCTGCTGCAGCGCTTTCTGCCTCTGGGGAGAGACGGCCTTGCCGGCGCAGCAGTCCAGAAAAGTATTCAGCAGCCCGACACTGTCTTCCACCGCCGAAATACCTGCCACGGGACCCTCGTCCAGAAGGGCCATAAGCAGTTCACAGGCGCAGGAGAACTCTTTCTCGGTGAGACCGTCCTCCAGACGCTGACGCAGATTGCCCTTCTGACAGCATTCCAGGGCGGAGTAGGCGGGCAATATGAGGTTGTTCCAGCCCTCCGTAAAGAGCCAGTCCGCAATTTCCCGGGTTTCCGGCTCCAGGACGGACACGGCGTGAATGCGCCCCCATCCGTGTACGGCTTTGGCAATGCGCAGGATTTCCAGGGAGGATTTGGACCAGTTGGCCGCAACCTGCAGCACATACAGGGTGAACTCATCGGACAGGGCCAGAATCCGCAAGGCATTTTTCAGCGGTTCGTTTTGGTCTGTGTCAAAGAGTACCAGTAGTACCAGGCCGAACTTGACTTCCTCCCGATGCGTGCCCTTCAGGGCACATTCCACCGCCAGACGGTAGATTTCCGAAGGGGGCAGCTGCTGTTGGCGCTCCATGACATATTGCAGGAGCTTGTTCATGACGGATATCATATGGCCGTCTGCCGCCCATGCATGGACCAGCTGGCGGGCCTGCTCCTGGTCAGTGGCGGCGGCATCCACGGCCTGTTCCAGCATTGTGCTGTCCTGCCCGGGGGCACTCATATGGTACAGGGCGATGCCGTCCAGGGCACCGTCCTCAAAGCCGGGCCTGTCCGGCGGGAGTGGCTCCTCTGCGGGAAGAGAGTACTCCGGCGGAAGCTCTTCCCGTTCGTTCCGCGCCCGGCAGATATTTTCATAGATACTTTCTGAGGTATTGTTCATAAGCTCTCCTTTATGCGTGATGATGCCTTGAAAATCTGAACGTTTGTCAGTATAGTATACTATGTTTTGAACGCTGTGCCAAGAAAAAATTGGGACGCCCGTATTGCGCGGGGAGTCCGCAGGATGATATGATAAAGAAAAACAGGTACACAGGTGTATGGACACAGGGGGAGAGGTATTATGAAGCATATGAAACATTTAATAAGGAAACTTTCTTTTCTGGTTTTCTGCACGGCATTGCTTTTGGCCGGCTGCTCGGGAGCAGAGGACCAGGAGGCACAAAGCGCGGCGGTTGAAAGCCCGGAGGAGGATGCGGCGGCTGTGACAGATATGACGGATGCGTCATATCTGTCACAGCCCGTTCCTCTGCCCTCGGATTACGTCTCGGAGGAGATGTACCAGAGGGCCATAGCCTTTCGCCAGGGAAATCTGACACGGCTGGCGGCAGTGATGCGCAAGGCCCGGGCGGGGGAGGATATTACCGTGGGCGTCATCGGCGGCTCTATCACGGAGGGCTACAGTGCCAGCGACAGGGAGAAGACTTCCTATGCCAGCCATATGCGTGACTGGTGGCAGGAGAGGTTTCCGGACATTACAGTGGGGTATGTGAATGCCGGGATTGGGGGGACAAGCTCCTATCTGGGAGTACACCGGGTGCAGGAGGAACTGCTGGATCATGGGCCGGATTTTGTGATAGTGGAATTTTCCGTGAACGACGGCAATACAGTTTTTTATAAAAGAAGCTATGACAATCTGCTGCGTCGGATACTTCTGGATGAGAACGCCCCGGCGCTGATGCTGCTCTTCACTACCCAGGAGAACGGCACCAGCGCCCAGGTAAATGATGCCCTGCTGGGTTTTCAGTATGAACTGCCCATGGTCAGCTATGGCAATGCGGTGCTGCCCGCTATTGAAGCGGGAGAATTCACATGGAAGGATATTTCGCCGGACAATATTCATCCCAATGACCGGGGCCATGCCATCATCGGTGAACTGCTCTACCGCTATCTGAATGATGTTTATGCGGGGCTGGGAGAGATCCCGGAGCAGGTGTCCCCCTTTACGGCCGAGTCCCAGACCGACGAGCGGTACATGGAGGGGCGTATTCTGGACAGCTCCAGCCTGGTGCCGCTGTCTGTGGGCAGCTTTACGGAGCGGCAGGACAACTGGTATTTCCCTTACCGGAATTACTGGTATACGGCAGATGGGGAGGAGCCTGCCGTGTTTGAGATAGAGGCCGCCAATATCGGCCTGCTGTACCAGCGTGATGTGGATGACACTTTTGGGCAGTATGACATATATATAGACGGAGAGCGTGTGCGCACCGTAAACGGCAATTTTGTAAACGGGTGGGGGAATTCCATGGAGGCGGAGGAATTATACACCTCCGACGAGGTGGCTCTCCACCGGGTGGAGGTGCGGAGAAATCCCGATTCCACGGGGGGAAAGTTTACTGTGATCGGCTGGCTTGTCTCCTGAAAATAAAATGCATTGTGAAGGGCCTTTCCGGAAAGGTCCTTTTTTCTTTTCAAAAGCATCCGTTTAGCATATCTGTTAACTAATATTTGATTAACAAAACTAATATTTTAGCTAACAATGATTGAGTGGGCACGGGCACGCTCCTTAATTGCGGGTAATTTGCCAAAATGTAGTATAGATAGTATGATGAAAAGCGGCAAATCTTACTTGTACATAATAGACAATTTAGAGGTTCCGAAATAGTCTAATTTGACAAAATGCATAAAAGGTATTGCAGTTTTCTGGTAACTATAGTAG
>CAMWSA010000150.1 GCA_947176785.1 uncultured Lachnospiraceae bacterium | reverse complement strand
TTCTGCGGCATGAAGCATGTGGGGCTGAATGTGGCGGCGGACCCTCTTTTCACCGGTTCCTATACCGGGGTGAATGCGGGTCTGGTGATCTGTGTGGCGGATGACGCGGGCATGCACTCCTCCCAGAACGAACAGGACAGCCGCCATCATGCCATCGCCTCCAAGGTTCCCATGCTGGAGCCTGCGGACTCCGATGAGGCGTACCGTTTTGCCAAGCTGGCCTTTGTCATCAGTGAGGAGTTTGACACGCCGGTCATTATCAAGATGTGTACCAGGGTGGCCCATTCTCAGAGCATTGTGGATACCGGGGAGCGGGTGGTGCCGGAGGTAAAGCCCTACGAGAAAAATATAGCGAAGTATGTGATGATGCCCGGCAATGCCATCAAACGACATCCTTTTGTGGAAGAGCGCACCCGCAGGCTGATCGCCTACGGGGAGACGGCGGAGGTCAACCGCATCGAGATGGGGGATACCGGCCTGGGAATCATCACTTCCTCCACCAGTTATCAATATGTCAAGGAGGTTTTCGGCGACAGGGCATCCATCTTGAAGATAGGCATGGTCAATCCCCTGCCCCGGCAGCTGATTCTGGACTTTGCCGCCAGGGTGGACAGGCTGGCTATTGTGGAGGAGTTGGACCCCATCATTGAAAATCATTGCAGACAGCTGGGGCTGGAGGTTACAGGCAAGGATGTATTTCCCATGGAAGGGGAATACTCCCAGAATATGGTGGCGGAGAGGCTGGGAGTATCCGTTTCCCCTGTGAAGAGCCTGGAGGAGACTCTGCCCGGCAGGCCGCCCGTCATGTGCTCCGGCTGTCCTCACAGAGGTCTGTTCTATACGCTGAAGCAGAATAAATGCACGGTGCTGGGAGACATCGGCTGCTATACCCTGGGGGCGGTGGCCCCCTTAAGCGCCATGGACGTTACCCTGTGTATGGGCGCTTCCATCAGTTCCATCCATGGCTTTAACAAGGCCCTGGGCCGGGAGAGCGAGGGGAAGACCGTGGCGGTGATCGGTGATTCCACCTTTATGCACTCCGGTATGACGGGCCTGGCCAACATCGCCTACAACCAGAGCAATTCCACGGTGATCATCCTGGACAATTCCATCACCGGCATGACAGGGCATCAGCAGAATCCCACCACCGGCTACAATATCAAGGGAGATCCGGCGGGCAAAATCAATCTGGAGGAGTTGTGCCGTGCCATGGGCTTTAACCGGGTGACGGTGGTGGACCCCTATGACCTGGCGGAATGTGACAGAGTATTGAAGCAGGAGCTGGCGGCACAGGAGCCTTCTGTGATCATCAGCCGCAGACCATGCGTACTGTTAAAGTATGTGAAGCATGAAAAGCCCCTGAAGGTGGATTGTGATAAATGTGTGGGCTGCAAATCCTGTATGCGCCTGGGTTGTCCCTCTATCAGCATCAGGGACGGCAAGGCTGCGATCGACGCCACTCTGTGTGTGGGCTGCGGCGTATGTAAGCAGCTGTGCAGGTTTGGCGCATTGGAAGCGCAGGAGTAGATGAAGGGAAGAGGTAAGTATGACGAAAAATATTATGATTGTAGGTGTGGGAGGCCAGGGCTCCCTGCTGGCCAGCAAACTGCTGGGCCATCTGCTTCTGACAGAAGGATATGACGTAAAGGTGTCGGAGGTACACGGTATGAGCCAGCGGGGCGGCAGTGTGGTGACATATGTGCGCTTTGGGGAGAAGGTGTACTCCCCGATTATTGACAGAGGACAGGCGGACTTCATTGTGTCCTTTGAGAAGCTGGAGGCCGCCCGCTATGTGGAATATTTAAAGCCGGAGGGACGTATCGTGACAAATACCCAGGAAATCGACCCCATGCCGGTGATCACCGGCGCGGCGCAGTATCCGGCGGATCTGGTGAATAAGCTGGAACGGCTGGGGATAGTGGTGGATGCCATGGACTGCCTGGCTTTGGCGGAGCAGGCAGGTTCCTCCAAGGCAGTGAATATCGTGCTGATGGGCAGGCTCTCCAAATATTTCGACATCCCGGTGGAAAAATGGGAAAAAGCCATGGAGGACTGTGTTCCGGCCAGATTTCTGGAACTGAACAAAAAGGCTTTTGCCCTGGGACGGGACTATGTGGCATAGGTGTTGACAGGGTAATTGTATTCGAAAAATAAGCAGACAGGAGAAAAGAGAAGATGGGAAACTATTATCAGCCGGAGATTGAGACGATGGCGCTTGAGCGGCTGCAGGCCCTGCAGAGCGAGAGGCTTGTGGCACAGGTAAGGCATGTATATGACAACGTGGAGTTCTATCGGAATAAAATGGAAGAGGCCGGGGTAAAGCCGGAGGATATCCATGGCATCGAGGACTTGCATAAACTGCCCTTTGTCAACAAGGATGATCTGCGTGACCAGTACCCCTACGGTCTGCTGGCGGTGCCCCTGTCCGAGTGTGTGCGTATCCAGTCCACCAGCGGCACCACGGGACGCAGGGTGGTGGCCTTTTACACCCAGGAAGATATTGACCTGTGGGAGGAGTGCTGCGCCCGGGCCATTGTGGCGGCGGGAGGCACCCAAAGGGATGTGTGCCATGTATGCTATGGATATGGCCTGTTTACGGGCGGCCCCGGCCTTAACGGCGGCTCCCATAAGGTGGGGTGCCTGACCCTGCCCATGTCCTCCGGCAACACGGAGCGTCAATTGCAGTTTATGACGGATCTGGGTTCCACCATCATCTGCTGTACCCCCTCCTATGCGGCCAACCTGGGGGAGGCGATCAACGAGAGAGGGCTGCGGGATCAGATCAAGTTAAAAGCCGGCATCTTCGGCGCGGAGCCCTGGACAGAGGAGATGCGCCGCAATATTGAGGAAGCTCTGGGCATTAAGGCATATGACATCTATGGGCTGACGGAGATTTCCGGCCCCGGGGTGTCCTTTGAGTGTGAGGAGCAGGCGGGTATGCATATCCAGGAGGATCATTTTATCCCGGAGATAATTAATCCCGACACGGGGGAGGTACTGCCGGAGGGAGAAGTGGGCGAACTGGTATTTACCTGCATTACCAAGAAAGCATTCCCTCTGCTGCGCTACCGCACCAGGGATCTGTGCTATCTGACCAGAAAGAAATGCTCCTGTGGCCGCACCCATATCCGTATGCACAAGCCCATGGGCAGGAGCGACGATATGATGGTGGTGAAGGGCGTCAACGTATGGCCCTCCCAGATCGAGGCGGTGCTGCTCGGCCAGGGCTACCAGGCCAACTACCAGATTCTGGTGGACCGTGTCGGCAACAACGACACCATTGAGGTGCAGGTGGAGTTGACCCCGGAGATGGCGGAGAAGCCCACACTGACCATTGAGCAGAGGGAGAAAAAAATTGTGGCCGGCCTGAAATCCATGCTGGGCATCAAGGTGGATGTGAAGGTGGTGGAGCCCAAGACCATCACCCGAAGCGAGGGTAAGGCAGTCAGGGTTATTGATAAGAGGGACCTGTACCGATAAGCATATTGACGGACGCCAGGCTTTTCCGGTTCCCGTGCGGCACATGCTGCAAAATCGGGCAGCATATGCCGCACAGGAAAGAAAATCTGATCGTTCATGTGCACGGAAAATGTCTGCGCTCATTCCTGAATCGCTTTATATTCGCTGCGAAACTGTACAGGAGTCTTTCCTGTGGCCTTTTTGAATGCCTGGGAAAAGTAAGACTGCGAGGAGAAGCCCAGCATATTCGAGATCTGTGAGATGGAGCAGGCTGTGGATTCCAGCAGGGATTTCGCCTCCTGGATTCTTTTTTTCAGAAGATAGTTGATGGGAGACAGTCCCGTGTATTTGGTAAAGGCATGAGCCATATAGTATTTGTTCATATGTGTCAGGGCGGCCAGGGTGTCCAGCGTGATATCCTCCGCATAGTTTGCGTCCAGATAATTTTTGATCTGGGCGCATTCTCTGTTTAGAAGGTTTTGATCCTTCTGTATAATGGATAGATGATCGTTGCGGAGCATACAGACCAGCAGGATTTCCAGCAGATTGTGACAGACCGTCTCGTAATTATCCTTTTTGGAAGAGATTTCCTCCAGCATGATATTCAGGTATGCATAAACATTGGGGCTTTGCATATTGTATTTGTAGACTGCGCCGGAATGTGTCTGCATGGAAAGGCCATCCTGGGCGGCGGCAATGTCCTCGAAGGAAAAGGAAAGCCCCTCTATTCCCAGGACGATATAGTCCAGCGGCGTGGCTTGTACAGATCTCTCGGTGTGCTGTACATGGGGGTTGATGATGACCATGTCATTTTTCCCCACAAGAAATTCGGAGCCTTCGGCCACAAAGGTCCCGGTCCCGTTCACCACATAGAACAGTTCACTGAAAGGGTGGGAATGGGGTATGCTCTGCCAGTCTCCCTCGTATTTGGACGTTGAGACATACAGCAGCTTGGGGTGATAGGAAAATGAAGAATTGCCGTGTTCCATGCGGTGCCTCGTGTTTCCCATAGTCTGTTCCCTCCATTTGACCGATCGGACTGCCAATTCCAGTATAGCAGACTTTAGATATTTTGTCTATGATTACGCAGTAACTCAAGATATCTAAAATGAAAGCCGGCGGGAAAAAGGGGAATTTTTCCCATGGTGCAATTTGCACACAAATAAAAGCATATTGGGTACAAGTATGTAAAATTTTACAATTCGACACAAACTCTCACGTTGATTTGTAAAAATTATACACAAAAGCAAGATATATAAAATACCAAGCAATAATCAGATTGAATATCCGGAATTCTTCAACTATACTGAAGCTACAGTTGGACGACAGCTCCAGAGTCCAAACACACATTGGCAATTGTGCCATGTGGAATTAGAAAACGGAGGGAGTTATTATGAAAAAGAAAAAAGTTCTTTCGGCTTTACTGTTGACGGCCATGGCGGCTTCTCTGTTGGCGGGATGCGGCAATGAAGGAAACACTCCGGCATCGGGAGGAGACGGCGGACAGTCCGCAGCGGGGGGAGGAAACAGCGAGCAGTCTGCGGCGGGGGGAGAAAACAGCGTGCAGTCCACAGACGGAGGAGATGAGCAGGTGCTGAAGGTAGCGGCTTTTGAGGGCGGCTACGGCGCCGATATGTGGTCAGAGGTAGTGGCGGCTTTTGAGGCTTCCCATCCCGGCGTCACCGTGGAACTCACCGTTGACAAGAAGCTGGAGGACGTGATCAGCCCCAGCATGAAGGCAGGCGATTATCCTGACGTAGTACACCTTGCCACAGGACGTGAAGCGGCCCTGACAGAGACCTTGACCAAGGAAAACGCCCTGCTGCCGCTGACGGATGTGCTTGAAATGAATGTACCCGGTGAGAGCGTGAAGGTGAAGGATAAGATTATTCCCGGCTTTCTGGACACCCTGGCTACCAATCCCTACGGCGACGGCGTGACATATTATGCGCCCATGTTCTACAGTCCCTGCGGCCTGTTCTACAATGCGGGCCTGTTCAAGGAGAAGGGCTGGGACGTACCGAATACCTGGGAGGAGATGTGGGCCTTGGGTGACAAGGCGGCAGAGGACGGCATCGCGCTGTTTACCTATCCCACCACTGGATATTTTGACGCATTTACATATGCAACCCTGTCCTCCGCGGGCGGAGCTGACTTCTTTAACAGCTGCATGACCTATGAGGACGGCATATGGGAGAGTGAGAATGCGTCCAAGGTGTTCAACCTGATCGAGCAGCTTGGGAGTTACACGGAGGCTACCACCGTGGCTAACGCCAACAATGATAATTTTACGAAGAATCAGCAGCTGATCCTTGACAACAAAGCGATCTTCTGTCCTAACGGCACTTGGCTGCCCGGCGAGATGAAGGACGCTCCCAGGGCGGACGGCTTTGAGTGGGGGTTCATGGCTATCCCTGCGGTGAATGAAGGCGGGGCGGGATGCTCTTTCTGCTGGTTTGAACAGATGTGGATTCCTGCGGCGGCCCAGAACCAGGATATGGCAAAAGAATTTGTGGCCTATATGTACTCTGACGAGGCGGTTCAGATTTTTGCCAAGTCCACAGCCATCCAGCCTGTTGCCGGCGTGAGTGACTATCTGGAGGGCGATAACAAGATGTTCTACAGCATCTATGACAACGGTGCCACTGCGGTTATGGGCGGATTTGCAGCCACCGCGCCGGTAGAGGGCGTCAACATGCTGGATATCCTGTGCGGGACCGTCAACAGTATCGTGAGCGGAGACAAGACTGTGGCCGAGTGGCAGGCAGCCGTGGAGGAGGCAAGCGATAAACTGAGAGCAGCAATGGAATAAGTGCCAGAAGGGTGCTCCGGAGGCTTCTGCCTTTGGGGCACTTTTTTAACAGAAAGCGGCCTGATATCAGGCACCGGCTGTGTGCCTGCAGGGAGGGCGCGGAACTCTAGTAGGAGGTATAAATGTGAAAAGGGGCAGAGCGAGAAGTGTCTTTATCGGAATATGTGTGATGCCGGCAGTCATATTGTTTATAATTTTTATGCTGATCCCCACTGTCAATGTCTTCAAAATGTCACTGTACAAATGGGGAGGTTATTCTAACAACAAGACCTTTGTAGGTCTAAACAATTTCAAGATCCTTTTGGAGGATAAGAACTTTTTCCGCTCTTTCCAGAATACGATCCTCCTGATTATCATTGTGACCATCGTCACCATGGCCCTCTCCCTGATTTTTGCCGCGATCCTTTCCAGAGAGCAAATCCGGGGCCAGAATTTTTACAGAATTGTGTTCTATATTCCCAACATCCTGTCGGTGGTGGTCATCTCAGCCATATTCTCGGCTATCTATGACCCCAACAATGGGCTGCTGAACAGCATCATCGGCATCTTCCGGGGGAGTGACAAGACGCCCGTTCTCTGGCTGGGGGACCAGAAGCTGGTGATCTACAGCCTGGCTATCGCCATGATCTGGCAGGCCATCGGTTATTATATGGTCATGTACATGGCAAGTATGGCCGGCGTGCCGCAGAGTCTCTATGAGTCGGCAAACCTGGAGGGGGCCGGCAGAGTGCAGCAGTTCTTTTCCATCACCCTGCCGCTGATCTGGACCAATGTCAGAACCACGCTGACCTTCTTCGTGATCAGCTCCATCAACTTAAGCTTTCTGTTCGTCAAGGCGCTGACGGGCGGCGGGCCGGACGGGTCCACCGAAGTGTTCCTGAGTTATATGTATAAACAGGCATACACCAATTCCTCCTATGGATACGGGATGGCAGTGGGCGTGGTGGTATTCCTGTTCTCCTTCGGCCTGTCGGCGCTGATTAACTTTGTCACGAAGAGGGAGCCCCTGGAGTTTTAAGGAAAAAATATACACGGCAGGGCCCACGCTATGCAGTGTGTTTTCAACAATTGACCGGAATGTGTGCCAAAGCGCGCAGGGGGTGTGAATATGAAGAAAAAAAGAGAGATGAGTTTTAACACTTTATATAAAATTTTTATCTATGTGGCCCTGTTGACACTGGCCGTCAGTATTGTGGTGCCGGTGGCCTGGGTATTCCTGGCCTCTATAAAGGAAAACTCCGAGTTTTACGGGAACCCCTGGACCATGCCCAAGGGCTTCTACTTCCAGAACTTTGTGGATGCCTTCCAGAAGGCCAGGATGGGGGAGTACTTTATGAACTCGGTTCTGGTGACGGCACTGGCCCTTGCAATCCTGCTGGTGGTGGCTCTCCCCGCCGCCTACGTGCTGGCAAGATACCGCTTCCGGGGCAGCAGGCTGATCAATATTATGTTCATGGGCGGCCTGTTCATCAATGTAAACTATATTGTGGTACCGATTTTCCTGATGTTCGTGGATGCGGACAAACTGCTTAAAAGCTGGGGAGG
Organism: uncultured Lachnospiraceae bacterium; assembly: GCA_947176785.1. Lineage (GTDB taxonomy): Bacteria > Bacillota > Clostridia > Lachnospirales > Lachnospiraceae > Acetatifactor. Next base: position 647 of record CAMWSA010000150.1, on the reverse strand, counting down.
TTCAGGCTTTTTCCTGAACAATCTCTTTGTGGTGGCCCTGGTCTATGCGTCCACGGCGCTGCCCTTCACCGTATATCTGTTGTCCGGCTTTTTTGTCACCATCCCGAAGGACTACGAGGAGGCTGCCTATGTGGACGGCAGCGGCTATTTCCGGACCATGATCCGGATCATGATGCCCATGGCGCTGCCCAGCATTATTACCGTGATCCTGTTTAATTTCCTGTCCTTCTGGAATGAGTATATTATTTCCATGACGCTGCTCACCTCGGATGCCAAGACGCTTCCCGTGGGACTCATGCAGCTTATGCAGGCCCAGAAGGCGGCGGCCAACTACGGGCAGCTTTATGCCGGGCTGGTGATCGTAATGCTGCCCACGCTGATCCTGTATATCATGGTGCAGAAAAAGCTGACCCAGGGTATGAGTCTTGGAGGGCTGAAGGGGTAATATCAGGGCCTTAAAAACAGCATATTCCCGGACGGCGCACGTATCAATATCCGAACGCCACAAAGCGGTCGGATGTTGATGCCGTGTGAAGTGTGTCGGGAGGGAATATGCGGGACTTAAAAAACAGCATATTCCCGGACGGCGCATGTATCAATATCCGAACGCCACAAAGCGGTCGGATGTTGATGCCGTGTGAAGTGTG
>CAMWSA010000149.1 GCA_947176785.1 uncultured Lachnospiraceae bacterium | reverse complement strand
CTTTACCTCCGGCTCCAAATGACATTTCTCCTCTTGGCTCTCGGTTCCGGGGACTATGTTTCCTTCCTGTCCGGCTGATTGTGCCGCCGGCACCTCCGTCACCCCTTCCGTTCCCTCCGCTCCCCCGGCTTCCTCAGGCTTCGGTACTCCCTCCGGCTTATCTGCTCTCTCCGGCTTATCTGCTCTCTCCGGCTCCTCTGTTCCCTCCGGCTTATCTGTTCCTTCCGGCTCCTCTGTTCCCGCCGGCTTATCCGCCATTTTTCCGTAAGGGATACTGCCGGACAAAAGCAGCGCCGCCTTGGCGCTGACAGGCCCCACCATCTCATAGAGGACAGAAGAGGACAGAATGATGGTCAGTACCATATTTCCCGTCTCCCGCGGCAGCATCCTCTGCCCCAGAAAAGCCAGGCCGATGGCGACGCCTGCCTGGGGAATCAGGGCCAGGCCCATATAGTTTCTGATCTCTTTGCTGGTTCCCATGATCATGCAGCTCAGATATGTACCCATATATTTTCCGATGATGCGGATCACAAAGTAGCCCACTCCGATGGCCCCCACCGTGGTCAGCGCCTTCAAATCCAGATTCATCCCCGATACAATAAAGAATACGGACATGACAGGGGGCGTAAAGCTGTTGATCTGCCTAAACAGCTTTTTGTCCCTGGTGAGGTTTATGTACACCGCCCCAAATACCATGCATGACAGCAGCGGGGATATATCCAGGGCCGCACAGATTCCGCTGAGCCCCAGCAGCATGGCGATGGCCAGGATCAGCCGGTTGTCACGGCTTCTGGCAGGAATCAGCAGCCGGCTTAAAAAGTATCCGCAGAAGATGCCCAGCACAATCACCAGAATATTGTATGCCACCGGTATCAGGATGTCCTGTACCGACAGCCCGCCCGCCTCGTTGCCGTTGATAATAGCCGACACTATGCTGAACGCCAGCAGGCAGACCACATCGTCCAGGGCCACGATCTGCAGCAGCGTATCCACAAACTCCCCCTTGGCCTTGTACTGGTTGATGGTCATCATGGTGCTGGCCGGAGCCGTGGCCGTGGCAATGGCTCCCAGAATCAGCGCAAATTCCCAGTTCAGGCTGAAGATCAGCTTCAGCAGCAGCGTCACCAGCACGCCCGCCGCCAGCGCCTCGCTGAGGGTGATGACAACAATCCTTTTGCCTGTCCGCATAAGCACTTCTTTCTTAAAAAACTTACCGACACCAAAGGCGATGAAGGCCAGCGCCAGATCACTGACAAAGCCCATCCCTTCTATCATGGATTGCGGGATAAAATTGAGGCAGCAGGGCCCAATCAGGATGCCTGCCAGAATATAGCCACTGACCTTGGGCATATTCAGCGTGTTTGTCAGCCTTGTCAGGATAAAGCCGGAAAACAGAATAATGGACAGAGTCAGCAAGACCTCCGTCTCCCCATTCAACCCATTTAAAAATTCCAACATATTCATTGCACCTCTCCGCAATCACACAGTCACCACAGCATGCCTGTGATTAAAACTTTTATACTTTCCAAAAGGAAAAAGATACAAGAAAAAAGATATCCCGCTCATTATTTTAGTACAATTTACAGATAAAATCAATGGTACTTTCTCAAAAACCACTCCCGCCTGTGGCAAAATACATTCTTCCAATCCTGCCGCCGCTGTGCTATAATGAGCGTGATGGAGTGTGCGCTGAAGCACGCAAAATCATGGTACAATGCGCAGAATGTGCGCCGGGGCGCACGCAAAATCATGGTATGATGCGCAGAATGTGCGCCGAGGCGCACATATTCACGGTATAATATTTGGAGAAAAAGAAAGCAAGGAGGCAGTCATGGACCTGAAAGAACTCACAAATCTTCTGGTGACATCCAGCGAACGATTCAACCAGACCAAATTCATCCCCTGGTGGGAGGGCGATCACGAAAGCTTTACCTATAAGTATAACATTCTGCCAGAGGAAACCGTGCGGGAGGCGGAAGACATTATAGCGGCATGCGGAAAGGATGAGCTTCTCTCGCCGGTGGGCAGCCTGGGGCTTTCACTGTTCCAGCTTCTGGTATGGCACAATTTCCACGCAGCGGTGGAAGGAATGCTCTGCGACGGAAGGGTGGAGGGCGAAAATGTCAACCTGCCCGACCATAAGGGGTATGGCCTCACCCCTCTCCTGCTGGCCTGTTCCAGAGGGAATCTGGCCATGGTCAGACTTTTGCTGGAGCATGGGGCCAGGGACTCCCTGTCTGACAAAAGGGGCATGAACGCCTTCCATTTTCTGGCCTATCCCAGATTTGAGGGATTGGCAATCGAGTTTAACTCTCTGGAGCAAAGCGTGGAACAGAGAGAAGAAATCGCCCGCCTGCTGACCTGCGATATCAACCAGAAGAATGGGGAGGGGCTCACGCCCTTAGAGCAGCTTCTGTCCCATGATTACTGTTCCGGCTACACCTGGCCGCTGACAAAGGTCTTTCTGGAAAAGGGCGCAAAAACCGATTATGTGGATAATGAGGGCAACACTCTCTTGATGATGGCCAGAATTAACGGCCACAGCACGGCGGCCCTCCAGCTGATGAAACACTGTCCGGAGATGCTGGACGTGGCAAACAAAAACGGCGTAACCCCCCTTCAGCATGCCATGGATTTCCAGAACCAGGCCATGTATCTGGCCCTGCTGGACCATGGGGCAACGCCTGCAGCAGACCGGTCCATAAACCTGTTCCCCTTAAGCCAGATCACCAGCAATGTCTTCTGCGAACTCTCCAGTAACGGCAAGGACGCTCTGGGCATCGCATTGTATATGACAAAAAAACTGATCTCACAACTCGACCCGGACGATGATGACGAACTGGAGGAGATAACAGAGATCCTTCACAATGCCCTGGTATGCGACAGTGATGCCCATGTTTTGGACATCTGCAAAGAGGCGGGGCTGGACTTCACCATCCCCATCCATTGCCACGGCGATATCCTCTGCCTGCGGGACGAATGTATTCGCACAGGTTACGGTATCGGTGTCGTCAGGAAGCTGATCGAGCTTGGTGTGGACATGGACAAAGCGGTGGTAAACGGGCAGACTCCCGCCTTTATCATCGCCGCATGTGAGAAAAGCAATGACGCAAAAAGCGAAGTCTATTTTGAACAGGCGACGCTCCTGCTCTCCAGAGAATCCATGGAACAGGCGGCCAACAGCGGAGAGACGGCCGTCCATCTCGCCGCAAAAAATGGTCATACCGGTATGTTGAAGGTCATGATCGAAAAAGGCGTGAATATCAATCTTACGCAGGACGAGCCTGCGGAGGCGGGGGTGACGCCCCTCCACCACGCCTGTGCCCAGGGCCATGTGGACGTGGTAAAGCTGCTCATCGCCGCCGGTGCGGACGATACCCTGAAGAACATAAAGGGCGAAACCCCCGCCCACTATGCGATCATGAAGAAAAAGTTTGGTCAGGAACTGGAGCCGGCGCAGAGAGCTGGTCTGCTGAGAGAGTTGAAAAACCTGGATCTGCCGCGTGAAGACGGGAGAACCCCTCTCCTGCTGCTCCAGAATTTCTGGGATGCCAGAGAACTTCTCACCGTATTCCTGGAGCGAGGCGTGGATGTGAATCATGCAGACAATAACGGAATAACAGCCCTGATGCTGTACCCCTCCAAAGATATATCCAAAGAACTGATCAAAGCCGGGGCCGACATCCATATGGCTGACAGCGATGGGAACACCGCACTGCATTACGCTCTGAAAGAACGCACCAGGGAGGACGCGCGCTACCTGATCAAGAAGGGAGCCGACTATAACCGGGCGAATAACCAGGGCGTGACGCCTGTACAGATCGCCGTGGAAAAAGGGTATGACACGGTGCTGGAACTTATGACGGATATACAGTAAATACAGCTTGCGGGGGAGCGTCATACGCTCCCCCGTTTAAAATACTGCTTTTCCCCATACTTGCTCTCATCCCGTCGGCGGCGTTCCTGAGCCGCTCTACGATTCTATGAGTCGTACATTTATTGCCCTCTCCTGGCCGTCATTACGAACAATTTTGTAACTGACCTTTTTGCCGGCATATGAACGATCAATATTTGGATTGTCGAATTCATGAAAAAATACATTTTTGGGCACATGCTCGATGAAGCCAAAAAGGGTGTTGTGTCTGTCCAGATCTACTTTAGCCACATATCCGGTATATAGCTTTTCCGTATTATGTTCCTCCGAAGCCCCATAGATTTCTTTCATGAGGAAACTCCGAAATTCCGCACTGTCTTTAATACCGAATCTATATTGTTTTCCTTTTGAATTGATCCACTTTGCCCTTATCTCATCAAATTTTTTACAGGCTTCCTGCGCACATTGCAACAACCTGTTGTTCTCAAGCGTCTTCAACAACCGTTCACAGTATTGGTCAATCTCATCAGAAGCCAACTCTGGCGAAAGCCCCCCCTTCATTTCCTTAATTAACAATAGGATGTGCATTTTAAAATTGCATAATTCCTTAGGCAGTTTTCTCTCCCGGAAGAGTCTGTCTACATTCAAGTACAGAAAAGCAGCCAAATAGTATGGCTGACAGGAATGGGCGTCAATGAACAGATGGTCTTTATATTTTTTTAACAAAGGATATTCGTGCCTGTGACTGTCCTCCACATGGTTTAAAAACAGTGTGACCATACTCCGAATCAAGCCGCAAAAGCTGATTTTCTGCTGGGGCTTGATCTGGAGATTATCTGCGTACTGCCGGGAACGTCTCTCATAATATATTTTCTGATAACCATTCACTTGGTTATTTTCAAAATATTTTTCCAAATTCTTATGAAAACCTCTTATGGTCTCAAAGGCTTCCTCATATACAATATTCTGCCGGTTTGCGCCCCTGACGATCCCCTGTATCACATCCTCCTTATTGGACCCTACAATCTTGGCAATGATCTGGACACCGTCAAGATTCCCATTACTCTTATATGTCTGATAAATCATATTGCAGGTCTGGCAGCCGTTTACAATCTGGGGATTTTCCAATATATACTTTCCGTTCCTCTGTTTGACATCCTGGCAGACAATTGTTATCCCATTGTTATACAGGGCAAACCGGTCCGGATGCTCTTTCAAAGTCAATAAAATTTCCAGATTCACCGCCGAATGCCCCTGCGAGTCTCTCACATTATCATCAAACATATTTCTTCTGAGCAATCCATCTGAAGTTGTCATCAGTTCTATCAATTCGTGAGCTGACATGCATGTGACAAACGCATTGCCCAGTTCCTCTTTTTCGCCGACTATGGGCAGCAATGCCTTACATTCAATCTCCCCCCGATAACTGTTTTCATTGGAATTTACAATATTCCGCAGACGCTTTTTGTCTATCCTGATGCCGTCGATCTCTGAAAACCAGTCGTTGAATTTATCGCTGAAGTTCCATTCAGCCTCCCTGCTCTCACTGTCATATGACACAACGCACAGTTCCGGGTTGCCTTTCCATCTCAGCATAATGCTCCTGGACATCGCATAACGCAGAATATCCAGCCACCTTTCCCCATCCTCCGCCACGTCCAAATCATCAAAAAGCCTTTCCAGCTGTTGCGTAAAGCTTTCTGTATTGCCTGTGGTCAAAAAATACAATTCAAACAGCCCCTTCGTATCCCTCTGCAAAATATCCTCTATATCCTGGGGATCGCTGAGAATCTGATCATTTAATAAAAACAGGGCACCATGCACCTCCGAAAACTCTGAAGATTCCACACAGATTTGATCCAGCAAATCGGCATCCGTATCAAGACGTCCCGGCTGAAATTGAGAAAAGAACTGGTAATTGACAAATCTTCTCCAGTTTGTCTCTTCCGGATCGCCCCTAAAATTGTAATCTTCAATAAATTGGTCAAATTTGACGTTTAAAAAATCTCGCATACCATACCTCGCACTTATACGGGAAATCTAATTTTGTAGACCCGGCTGCTTTCCCTTTGCAGCAGCCGGATCTGGATTTCATATGTATCAGCATCATCCTCCGCCCGAAAAGATCTATCCAGAATAGCCTGGGCCGCGCGAAGTCCCGCTCTGTATTTTCCAATTTCCGTCCGCTTTTTTCGTTGTGGCAGGGTCATGCTTTTGGAAGGATTTTCTAGTTCATCGCAATTTCTTTGACACTCATCTCTGAGACGTATCATCCTTTCTTCATCATAACATCTTGTGATCACGCCCAGATTCGGAACCACTGAATAATCTGACATCTGATACAGGATATTTTTCTGCAGATACCGCAAGGCGGAATTCCACTGGTTGTATAGTTTTGTGACCGTACCGCACCCTGCCAATGTCCCCTTCATGTCATACAGATGCCATCTGGCACATTTTTCTGCATGGTTCAACAGAACTGCCGTAATGTCGATAACCTTGGCCCCGGTCTTTGGCACATCGGCAGGCCGATACTCCTGCGCATAATAACCGGTTTCATTTTCATTTATATGATATACCAGAATCACCTGATCCCGGCTGCCATCAGTATGCTCTTCTTCCGCCGTAATATCCCGGGATTTCACCACCTCATACAACTCTGTTCTGTGGGGTGCATCCGACTCTTTCAGTTTTATCGCCGTTATCGCCATTTCTTACCTCGTGATTCTATCCGCCTCATCATATAGCTTGTCCAGGTTACAGCCGAAGAGTTGAAAATCATATCCCATCAGGGGGTGGCTAATAAAGTCCAGTTTCTCTACCACTGTTTTTCCCTGTTTCCCGCTGCGGAATTCATATACCTCAGCTTTCAGATCCGGATGCAGCAAATCCACCTCTTTCAGAGCCAATTCCGACAATAAATCAAAATTGGCTCTCTTCCGGCTCAAATATGTCAGCATGAACAGATTGTTTAACCGGCTTGCCATAGTATCGCTGTGTGAGCTTACAATCACATGCATTCCGGCATTCACCATGCGGATCAGCCACCGCGCCATCTCTCTCTGCAACAGAGGGTGAAGACTGTTCTCCACCTCATCACAATAAAGCCAGTCAACCCGCCTTGTGGCGCTCAGTGCCTTGACAAAGGGAGTCAGTTCATGAATCATAGAGGACGCAATATGCAGTGAAACCGGCCTGCCCACCTGTCTGTCAACATAAAATGTCTCATCACCCTTCTGCATCACTTTTCCCTGTAGAAGATGCTCTTCCCCAAATTCCAGCAATGCGCTCCGCGCTTCGTCCAAATGCTTATCTTCTGCATAGAGTTGTAGAAAACGCAGAAAATCTTTCACCGGCAACACAAAGTTACCCTCTGCTTCTCCAGCAAAATATTGCTTGTACAACAGCTGCAGCCCCGAACGTGATGCCGGCAGGAAAAGCTGTCCTGAAGCCGTTGTGATATTCCCGGACAAAATAATGTTCCATACAACCTGTACAGCCTCAGGCATCCCGTCCTCCAAACCGTCTCCCTCTGGAATCTGACATTTATAAGACCTTACATTCTCTCCGTACTCATACTGGCGGGTATCTATATTGAAGCCTGTCTTTTGCTCTCCCGCCTCTCTGTTCTGATACTCGGAAAGGCTGCTCACAAAATATGACGACTCAATACCCTCCAGCGCTATCTTTATCTCTTCGACGGAAATCGAAGTGCCAAAAATGTCTTCTGTGATATGAGACTTATGACTGGCCAAATACTCATTAATCTGCACTTCTATCTCTTTAAACCAGTCCTGGTCACAGCGGATTAAGGATTGTCCATTCAGATCGGACTTCTTAGCCCCCGAGATGGTAACCGGGAAATATCTGAGTTCTTCCCAAATGCCATAAATCAATTGCATAACCATGGTTTTCCCACTGTTATTATTTCCAACAAAAACCACCAACTCATTAAGCGCAATATCCGCCGCTTCCACTTTGCCGAAATTTTTAATCAATATATGCAATACCAAGGCTATATATCTCCTTTCCCGTTCAATACAGACCTCTACGCCGCATTCCAGTATCATGTCAACTCCCGAAACCCCGTCCGCCGTTGACGGCATCATTCCTCCCGACAGGCAGCATAGGGCGTGCAGGAACCGGAAAGCCTTCAACAAATCAATGTTTTCTCGCAGTCTGTAAAATCAGGTCCACCGCCGCCTCGGCGTGTGTGGGCAGATGTCCGGAGGTCTGGGCCGGTGTCCCGGCTTCCGGTTTCTCCGCGCCCGTATGAAAGGCATACAGGGCATATCGGGCCAACAGTCCCGAGACGCGCCCTCTCTCTATGGAATCCTCGGTGCCCAGGACAATCACTATCAGATCATGCTCCATGACCCCATCGTCCGCAGCCAGGGATGTGACCAGGCAGGCCCCGGCTTTATTGGTAGTTCCGGTTTTCAGGCCGGTGACTTCAGGCATATTGCGCAAAAGCGGGTTGGTATTGCGCACTTCAAGGTCAAGGGACGCCAGGGTGGCGTCCTCCAGAGAAGTGAGATCCGTGATCTGCGGATCGACTTTCAAAAGGTATGACACCAGCCGGAACATATCCTCCGCACTCATGCGGTT
>CAMWSA010000148.1 GCA_947176785.1 uncultured Lachnospiraceae bacterium | reverse complement strand
CCGCCCAAGCGGCCTTGTATTCTTCGCAGGCGATGTGTGCTTGAAGGGAAAATGCGTGACTCTATATAGAAAGGACGTAGGAAAAGTATGAGATTCTTAAACATTGACAGCCCCTTTATGCAGATCATGAACAAGGTGGCGGACCTGATGATCCTGAATCTGCTGACCGTTGTCTGCATGATTCCGCTGGTAACAACCGGCGCAGCCCTCACAGCCATGCACTATCAGGTGTTGAAGATCGTGCGGGATGAGGAGTGCTATATTGTCAGGGGGTATTTTAAAGCGTTCAAGGAAAATTTTTGGCAGTCCACGGCTATCTGGCTGATCATGTTGGCCGTGGGACTGATCCTGGGAGGGGATTTTTACATCATGCGTACTTCAGAGACGGAATTCCATGCGGTATTTCAGGCAATCATGGGGGCCATTACCATCTTCGCCGTCTTTACGCTGCTGTTTGTGTTCCCGGCCCAGGCCAAGTTTGCCAACCCGGTATTCCGCACAATCAAGAATGCTTTGGCAATGAGCATTTTGCAGGCTCCCAAGAGCGTGGTGATGCTGGTGTTGTACCTGTTCCCCATGGCGCTGGTGATATTTGTGCCCAATGTATTTCCTCTGGTTATGCTCTTTGGCATTACGCTGCCAGCCTTTTTGTCGGCGAAAATGTACAATAAATTTTTCCTGAAGCTGGAGGACAGAATCAATGAGGCCAATGGTGTGGGGAGGGATGAAGAGCAGGAAGACGACGGAGAGAAAATTTTCCATGACAAGCTGGATGCCACCCTGGAGGAAAAAATATAGGCTGGAGACTGTGAAATATGTCCAATATGGAAAATATGTTTTGTGGAAAATGCCAGTGAAAATAAAAAACATAAGGATTTGTGAGCAATTCCCACAATCGGGAACGAAATCTTTGTGGAATAGTGGCATAGAATTTCAACAGAGATTTAGGTATACTTAGTTCAAGGTTGTAGTGATGCATATTGTTGCGTCAACAGAAAATAATTTTCTATTTATGAAAGGAGTTATTTTATGGCTAGTTTATCTTTAAAGAATATCTGCAAGGTATATCCCAATGGTTTTGAGGCAGTTAAGAATTTTAACCTTGAGATCGCAGATCAGGAGTTCATTATCTTCGTTGGTCCTTCCGGCTGTGGTAAGTCTACCACTCTTCGTATGATTGCGGGCCTGGAAGATATCTCCTCCGGTGAGTTAAAGATTGGTGATAGGGTTGTAAACGATGTAGAGCCCAAGGACAGGGATATTGCAATGGTATTTCAGAACTACGCTCTGTATCCTCATATGTCCGTATATGACAACATGGCGTTTGGCCTGAAGCTGAGAAAGGTTCCCAAGGACCAGATCGACAAGATGGTTAAGGAAGCCGCCAAGATCCTGGATCTGGAGAAGCTGCTGGATCGTAAGCCCAAGGCTCTGTCCGGTGGTCAGAGACAGCGTGTGGCTATGGGACGTGCTATCGTGCGTAACCCCAAGGTATTCCTGATGGATGAGCCTCTGTCCAACCTGGATGCCAAGCTGCGTGTACAGATGCGTGTTGAAATCTCCAAGCTGCATCAGAGACTGGGTACCACAATTATCTACGTTACACATGACCAGACCGAGGCTATGACCCTGGGTACCAGAATCGTTGTTATGAAGGACGGTGTTGTTCAGCAGGTAGATACTCCTCAGAATCTGTATCAGAAGCCTCAGAACCTGTTTGTAGCAGGATTCATGGGTTCTCCTCAGATGAACTTCCTGGATGCAACCATCAAGGTTACCGGCGACGTTGCAAACCTGGAGATCGCTGGACACAGCATTCCTCTGCCTCCCGCTAAGTCCAAGAAGATCATTGACGGCGGCTACGATCAAAAGGTTGTTACTTTTGGTATCCGTCCTGAGGATGTATATGATTCTGAAGCATTTATCAAGGAATCTCCCAACAGTGTATTTGAGTCTACCATTAAGGTATACGAACTGCTGGGTGCGGAGGTTTACTTATACTTTGATCTGGATACCTTCCCGATGACTGCAAGAGTAGACTCCCGTACAACTGCAAGACCTGGCGATGTTGTGAAGTTCGCTCTGGATGTTGAGAAGATCCATGTATTTGACAAAGAGACCGAGCAGATCATTACCAATTAGTGAGATTGCCCAGAGAGGTGCTGGTTTCCAGCACCTCTTTTTATAATATATGTCACCGGTTTTATGGAGACATATGATCGGCCAGATGTTGAGCGCTGGCATTGAGGGCCGGGAACATGCGGAACTTTAAATAGGAGGAGTTATGATATCTAGTCAGATCATTCAGACAAGTATAGACGAACTAAAGGCAATCACCAAGGTGGATCTGTGTGTGTATGACCCTTCCGCCACTGTGATCGCCGCAACCACTGACTTGAAGGAAATACAGGGGGGGCTGATCAGCGGCTTTGCCTCGTCGCCGGCTGACAGCCAGGTCATCGGCCCCCATCATCTGCTTAAGATTTTAGATGAGGGGGATTTGCTCTATGTTTTGGTGGCCCGCGGGGCCGGGGATGATGTGTATATGGTAGGGAAGATTGCCGTATGTCAGATCCAGAACCTGACAATTGCCTATAAGGAGAGGTTTGACCGAAACAATTTTTTCCAAAATCTGCTGTTGGATAACTTACTGCTGGTAGATATTTACAATCGGGCCAAGAAACTCCATGTGGAGGTGGCGGCTCCCAGGGCGGTGTTCCTGATAGAAACCAGGCTGGAGAAGGACAATATTGTAACGGAGTTGCTGAAAGGGATGTTTTCTTCCCAGAGCGGGGACTATATCACGGCGGTTGACGAGACCAATGTGATTCTGATCAAGTCCCTGGATCCGGCTGTCACATACGAGAATCTGTGCGATGTGGCGCATACGATCGTGGCAATGATGAATGCGGAGGCCATGCTGAATGTGCGGGTGGCTTTCGGCACCGTAGTGCAGGAGTTGAAGGATGTGTCCAAGTCCTACAAGGAAGCCAAATTGGCTCTGGATGTGGGCAAGATCTTTTACGCGGAGCGCAATGTGGTGGCTTACAGTACGCTGGGCATCGGACGATTGATTTATCAACTGCCCGTGAACCTGTGCAGGATTTTCATAGAGGAGATATTTGGGGAGAATTTACCCATTGATCTGGATGAGGAGACATTGACCACAATCAATAAGTTTTTTGATAACAACCTGAATGTGTCGGAGACCTCCCGGCAGCTGTTCGTACACCGCAATACGCTGGTGTACCGGATTGAGAAGATTCAGAAAAGTACAGGGCTGGATCTGCGCAATTTCGATGATGCGCTGACCTTTAAGATTGCGCTGATGGTGGTGAATTATATGAAATATCTGGATTCGCTGGAGTTTTAAAACAGCATGTTCCCACATAGTACACTGCGGGATGTCCGGCCGCCCCAAGCGGACGGATATTCAGCAGTGTGCAATAGGGAATATGCCGGACTCTAAACTGTATCCAATGAAAAAGGCAGGAGGGAACAGGCGGAACTCGAAACAGGCAGGAATAAAACGGACAACCTCTTAATACACTTATAGTAGAGAAAACCATAAGTGTGTTGAGGGGGATTTTTTATGTATTATGATAAGCAGATCCGCTACATAGATTATCTGGAAAACGGAGAAAAACAGCGTAATTGCGGATATGTCAAAATGACTGTGACTGACAATCGGCTGCTGCTGGAGATGCAGATCAAGGGCTTGTACGAGACGGATGACGTGGCTTCGGAGGTGGCGCTGGAGGGGGCGGGCACGGAAAGACGTATTGGGACTGTTCAGATCCGGCAGGGCGGCGGCAGTTTTCGGTGGGATCTAAAGGATCCCGAACATGCGGGAGAGGCGCTGGCAATCGGCGACGGACTGTGCTATGGGCAACTGGAGCGGGTACAGGTGCAGCTGTCTCCCAGGAGGAGTCTGCGCTGCGTGTGGAGAGAGGAGCTTCCCCGGGCGGAGACGTCAAAACAGGTACAGGAGGTGTCGGAACCGACTAAACGGGTACAGGAGGCTGTGGAACCGATTAAACGGATACAGGAAGCAGAGGAACCGGCCAAGTGGGTACGGGAGGCCGCGGAGACGGCAAAACGGGTACAGGAGACAGAGGAACCGGCCAAGTGGGTACAGGAGGCTGCGGAACCGGCAAAACGGGTACGTGAGGCGTCGGAACCGACAAAACGGATACAGGAGACCGCAGAACAGACTAATCGGATACAGGAAGCCGCAGAGACGGCAAAGCGGGTACAGGAGGCGTCGGAACCGACAAAGCGGATACAGGAGACCGCAGAACAGACTAATCGGATACAGGAAGCCGCAGAGACGGCAAAGCGGGTACGGGAGGCCGCGGAACCGGAAAAACAGGTACGAGAGGCTGCGGAACCGACTAAACGGGGACAGGGGGCCGCAGAACCGGCTTACGGAACAGGTAAGGCACAATGGTTTGCTGCGCAGGGCACCGGGGAGAGCAATGCGGCGCAGATTCAGGAGCGGGGCAAGAGGCCGGATTCGGAAGGGCATAGGCAGGAAGCAGTGCCCCGGGCTGCGGAACCGATCGAGGTATTGCGGAAAGCTGGGGAAAGACCGGATAACCAGGAGACGATATATGGCAGGGAAGCATCCGCCCCCGGGACGATAGCTGCGGCAGAGGGCCGGGCCGTGGGTGCTAGAGGGGAAAAAATGCAACCGGATGCGACAGAGGAAAAGGAAATGGAAGAAGCAAAGGCAGATCGTGTCATGACGGCGGATTTTGCAGGAAACGGCTCGGGGAACCCGGCGGGAAAAAAGAGCCTGGACGGGAACGTTGGAGAATCGGGAGATGAAGCCGGCCATGTGTCAAAGGAGGCGGAACTCCATCAGGCGGATGCCCCTGATGCGTCCGGGAAGGCCGGAGCTGCCCCGGAAGGCAGCCAGGCACCGTTACCGCCGCAGATGGCTTCCATGAGTGAGGACAAGTGGCAGCAGCTTTGGAAAATCTATCCTCATATACGGCCGTTTCAGGATGAAAGGGAGTATCTTTCCCTGCGGCCCGAGGATTTCGTAATCCTGCATTCCGGTGCCTACCGGCTGGTGCAGAACAGTTTTCTGCTCCACGGCTATTTCAACTATGAACATCTCATATTGACACAGGTGTCACAGAGAAACGGAAATCAATACTACATAGGGGTGCCGGGCAATTTTTATGAGAAGGAAAAGCAGGTGGCGATCATGTATGGCTTCGGGAGCTTTGAATGCAAACGGGAACCCGCAAGGGAGGGAGATTTCGGATATTATATGATCAAAGTGGAACTGTAACAGAGGCAGTAAGCCCTACAGTCCCGACAGGTCAAAGGGGGGGATATAACTTTCCTGCGCCACATCCCCCTCCTGGATGTATACATTCTCCATGCCCAAACGAAGGCAGTAATCGACCACCCGCTGGTATTCGGCGGGTGTGACCCTGCGGCTTAACTCTGGGATATCCGCCACAAGGTGCAGGGGTGTGTACTGGCACATGACGCTGACATATATGTGGTTGCCAAAGGTGTCCCGGAGATAATGCAGGACTTTTTTGCTGTCTCCCACATGGCCTGGCAATACCAGGTGGCGCACGATCATTCCCCGGCGCAGCAGAGGCGTGTCCGGCGGGTAAACGGCAGCGGGAGCCCTGCCGGATGGACGGGACGGGGCGGCAGGCTCATAAAACATCAGCTTCCCCACCTGCCGGAACATCTCCGCCAGGGCCAGCCTGGCTTTCGGAAAATAATCTTCGGCGTGGGAGTACCTGGCACTCAGTTCTTCGGAAACATATTTTAAGTCGGGCAGGTAGATGTCTACCAGCCCCTCCAGCATTCGCAGCGCATCCACAGATTCATAACCGCCGCAGTTGTAGACCACGGGCAGGGACAGGCCGCCCAGGCGGGCCTGCTCCAGGGCGTAGGCGATGGTGGGGAGATAATGTGTGGGAGTCACCAGATTGATATTGGCGGCTCCCTTTTGCTGCAGCTTTAGAAAGATTTCTGCCAGGCGGCCGACGGAAATCTCTTTGCCCGTCTGCCCAAGGGCAATGTCATGATTTTGACAGTATATACAGCGCAGATTACAACCGCTGAAAAAGACGGTGCCGGAGCCTGCGGCACCGGATATGCAAGGCTCTTCCCACATATGCAAGGCGGCTCTCGCAGCACGCAGCCGCATGGACTGGCCGCAGTATCCGGTCTCCCCTGCCAGGCGGTTGGCATGGCACTGCCGGGGACAGAGTGCGCAGGAGGTATAGTGCTGCAGGAGGTCCTGGTAGGATCGGCGGGGATGGTGGTCAGACATTGCCAGAATGCTCCTTTCGTTGCCCGGATGCATATGCGCTGTGCGGGAGTTGGAAAAAATATTCGTTCATCGGTAAAAAAGGGGATAACAAGACCGCATACCGAGGGCTGCCCTACAGGCTCCGCCCGGCACCCTCACGGCACATGGAAGGTTCTACTTAGTGCTGCTTTGTTCCCAACCTGACACGGTTCGTAGATTCCCATTGCGTGAGACCAGGCTTCAACACCTGCTTTGCAGTACTCCCACGATATACGGCTTTTATAGTGTATCGTTTTGTGCGGGATTTGTCAAGGAAAATATGGGATTTTGCCATAAACTTCCGGGATCCTCTTGCATTTGCCCCATAAATTATCTATACTGTAATTATACGGACGACCGCCAAGACTTCCAAATTCCGGCCCGACATATGTTGCAAAAGCCATAAATTGGAAATTTCACCTGAAGCCTTGCGTAATCCTGTGCATATGGTTTTCGCAAGAGCTGAAAGCGGATATTTCAATGTGGTTTCCTATGGAATCGGACGACATCTGTCGGGTGGGATGGAAAAGCCAATCGTTCGTAAGTATAACTATTTCTGGCATATCTATTGTAATTTGGAGAACAATAGAGAAGGGATAGCGCGTGGAAAAACGCAACAGCACGGGCACAGCCCATGTTATGCGGGAAAGAGGATGGTTGAATAAGCGGCATATTCAACCATTGATTTGAGTGTGCGCCGAAGCGCACGGAAAGGTATAAATATGAACAACAACGCATTCAGACAGTTATCTTACGGAGTGTATGTGGTCAGCACCTGGGATGAGGGAAGGGCTACGGGCTGCACGGCCAACAGCGCCATGCAGATCACATCAGATCCGGCCACGATTGCAGTGAGCATTAATCACGATAATTACACCAATGAGTGTATTCGGAAGCTGGGCAAGTTCGCCATATCCATATTGGGCGAGCATTCCGATCCCGGCACCATCGGTGTTTTCGGCTTTAAGAGTGGACGTGACTGCAATAAGTTTGACGAGGTGAAGCCGGAAATCAGGGGCTATATGCCGGTGATTCCCGATGCCTGCGCCTATATCGTGTGCGAGGTGGCGGACAGCATGGAGACCAGCAGCCATACGGTTTTTCTGGGCAAGGTGGTGGACGCGGATATCCTGAACAGGGATGATCCCATGACCTACGCTTACTATCACAATGTGATCAAGGGCAAGAGCCCTAAGGCGGCACCCACCTATATACCGGAGGAGCAGGAGGCCAAAGCGGAGGCCACCTATGTCTGCGGCATATGCGGTTATGAATACAATGGGGACATTCCCTTTGATGAACTGCCGGATACCTATGTCTGTCCGGTGTGCAAGCAGCCTAAATCGGTGTTCCAGAAGAAGTGATTTCCAGGGATTTTTGTGCTTTTTCCTGTTTGTTGCGGATGCGCAGCCGGGTGAAGAACTCTTTCAATATCCCGCTGCACTCCGCTTCCAGCACTCCCCTGGTTACGGTGGCCTGGTGGTTGAACTGCGGCATCTCCAGAATATTCAGAATGGAGCCGCCGCAGCCGGCCTTGGGATTCATACAGCCCATGACCACCTCCGGGATTCTGGCCTGGATGATGGCCCCTGCGCACATCTGGCATGGTTCCAGCGTCACATAGAGGGTACAGTCCTCCAGACGCCAGTCCCCGATTTTTTTGCTGGCCTTGCTTATGGCGG
Organism: uncultured Lachnospiraceae bacterium; assembly: GCA_947176785.1. GTDB lineage: Bacteria > Bacillota > Clostridia > Lachnospirales > Lachnospiraceae > Acetatifactor. The sequence goes on along the minus strand of CAMWSA010000148.1, from coordinate 472 downwards.
TAATCTCTGCGTGGGCCAGCGTATTTTTGTCGGTGTTGCGGCGGTTATAGCCCCGGCCGATGACCTTCCCTTCATGGACAATGACACAGCCAATGGGCACCTCACCCAGTTCCAGGGCTCTGCGGGCCAGCTTCAGCGCCATTCTCATATATTTTTCCTGTACACTGATAATTTTCGCCATGGTCTCCCCCCCGTATAAGGATTTGTATGAACGAACGGACAAGCTTCCCCTTCTGCATGTCACATGCTGTCAGATTATGTATGCTCATGACCGATTGGATTTTCCTTCCTGCACGGCATATGTTGCCCGGCTATGCCCTGCAGAAATTGGAAAGTCTTTGCAGCTGATAATATAACATGTGCCCTGCAGAAATTGGAAAGTCTTTGCAGCTGATAATATAACATGTGCCCTGCAGGAATTGGAAAGTCTTTGCAGCTGATAATATAACATGTGCCCTGCAGGAATTGGAAA
>CAMWSA010000147.1 GCA_947176785.1 uncultured Lachnospiraceae bacterium | reverse complement strand
ATATTGATCAGCCACATCACTTGCGGAGAACTTTTCGCAATTGCCTATTGTATTTTTATTTTATGGAATGCACAAATGGTAAGCAGAACCTATGGAAGGTCCTTTGCCCGTCTACAGCGATAATCCCGCGAAAAAATCTTTTGGCTTAAGCCGTTCCTGCTGATAACGCAGAAAGGCTGCGCGCAGCTGAGGCTGGTCCTCCCGCATCTGGCGGATCATGGCCTCAATGTTCTCCTGGGTCACACAGCCCAATTCCAGGAACAGCCGTACGTATTCGGGACGGATTTCCCCCTCCGCCAACACTACCTGCCAGCTCTCCTCGCTCTCACAGCCCTTGGTGTGTACCTTCAGATACCCTTCCAGTTCCTTCCGCAATCCTACGGAAAGACCTTCATTGCAGAGCAGCCGCAGCATGGCCAGCCGCACCTTTTTCTGCCTCTTGGCCCGCAAAAATGCTTCCAGATCAGTACTGCCATAATCCTCCTCACCGCAGAGTACCTGCCTGGAATAACCCTCCTGGTCCTCCGCGCCCATCACCGCTTCCAGCCTGGCATCCCATTTTCGCATCCAATCCGAACTGCCCACCGCAGCGGGTTCCAGCAGGTAATACGCCTCCATCTGTATCAGCCCTGCCGCCAGCAGCCGTCCCGTCTCCGGCGTCCATGCCTCCCGCACCTCTTTCTCTGTGGCACCGCCGTGGCAGATGCCCGCCACACAGTCCAGGCGATTACATTCCAGGAACAGTGCTTTCCCTATGCAGACGCATCCGGCGGGCAGGGTAATGCGCTCCAGATTGTCACAATAGGCGAAGGCCCAGTCCCCAATACTGTGCAGGTTCACCGGCAGCTGTATCTCCCGCAGGTTTTTCCTGCTGAGAAAGGCTTTCCGGTCAATGGCCGTCACCGGCCGGCTCTCTATCTGTTCAGGCACCCGGGCCATCCAACCCCTTCCCTGCCAGGCGGTAATGCAGAGCCCCTCCGGCTCCACCCTGTATTTCAGGCTGCAATCGCCTGCGCTGTACTCATATTCCCTCATGCTCTCAAGCTTTCCTCTTTCCCGCATATCACAGGCTAAGCCTGTGATATTGCTTCAATCAGTATTTGGAAGTTCTACTTCCAAGCTTTCCTCTTTCCTGCATATCGCAGGCTAAGCCGGTGATATTGCTCCAATCAGTATTTGGAAGTTCTGCTTCCAAGCTTTCCTTTATAATTTCAACTCCGCGATCTGCCCCTGAATCTGACTCTGCCGCTCCGAGAGCATCAGATCCTGGCTAAAGCGCTGGTAATCCGGACTGCCAAAGGCGGCGATAAACCCTGCCCCCGCACTGCTCACCGTCAACTCCGTCACCAGGATCAACATCTCGTTGCCCTCCCCGAATGCCTCCTGGGCAAACGCAAAGAGATTATGCAGTTCTTCCTGTACCCGCTCCGTTTCCCTCTCTACGGCGGATACCGCCGCCTCGTACTGGCTCCTGACCAGGGCAAATGCCCTTTCGCCATAGTAGTTCTCCCCGTACCAGACGCCTCCCAGGCCCCCCTGCAGGGCTGCCTCGGTGCCAATCGCTCCCATCACCACCGCTTTCCGGGCCTGCTCCAGAAACTGAAGCACTCTCTTATGTTTCCGGCGCTCCTCCTTGGACAGGGAACCGGCCCTGTCCTGGGCAAACATCTGGCCCCGCCTCTTCTCCTCCAGTTCCTCCATATAGGCAACTATATCTTTCGTCTGATCGTCTCCGGAGGCCATCTTCTTCACTGCCAACAGCAAAACACGAGTATCCGTGAGATAGGCCGCCTGCTCCATGATCTCCTGCATGTCCGCCAGCATTCGGTCCAGCAGCATCCCCACCAGGGACAGTCTCTCATCAAAGGCCGCCGCCTTGGCCCGGGCGATAGACTGCACGGTTGGCCTGCCCTCCAGTATCTCCTGTATCCGATAATCCTTTTTATACTTCTGGTACAGGTCATAATATGCGGTGAATTCCTTCACAATTCGCTCGTTGCGGATATACTGGCCCACCAGGGTCTCGTCCACCTTCAGGCTCTCCTCCTCATAGTGGCAGAGGATCTCCGACAGGTCCTCCCAGCCCCTGGCCGTCACATAGCTGCGCCCCCTGGCCGTGATCTCCATATGGTAGAAGTACTCTTTTTTCAGATCCAGGAAATTCAACACCGCACTGTGCAGATGGCGCTCCAGTGCATACTCCTTCCAGGTGCGGTAGTCCGCCTCCACCTCCAGAACCTTAAGCCGGTCCATGGTCACCACGTCAAATTCCCGCACAGACTTGTTGTACTCCGGCGGGTTGCCCGCAGTAACGATGACCCATCCCTCCGGCACCTGGTGACGCCCGAAAATTTTGTACTGTAAAAACTGCAGCATGGCCGGGGCCAGTGTCTCGGACACACAGTTGATCTCATCCAGAAACAAAATTCCCTCCCGGATGCCGCTCTGCTCCATAGTTTCATAGATGGCGGCGATGATCTCGCTCATGGTGTATTCAGAAATGTCGTACTCCCTGCCGCCATAGGTCTTGTGGGCGATAAAGGGCAGCCCCAGCGCTGACTGGCGGGTGTGGTGGGTCATGGAGTAGGACACAAGCGCAATCCCCATCTCCTGGGCCACCTGCTCCATGATGGCCGTCTTGCCAATCCCCGGTGCCCCCAGCAAAAAAATGGGCCGCTGGCGCACCACCGGGATACAGTACTCCCCGAACTCGTCCTTCTTCAGATAAATATTTACGGAGTCCTTGATATACTCCTTTGCCTGTCTGATGTTCATATATACCTCTACCCGCATATCGCGGGCCTCGCCCGTATTATAGTGTCAATCAGTAATGGATGTGCAACATCCAAGCTTACCCATCTGCGCACTGCCGCGCTCTCAAATCAATAGTTGAACAGGCTTCTATTCAACCCTTCCTCATTCCCCTTTTCACAGATCACTCTCAATCACCACCTTCATGCTCCAGGGCGGCACGCTCTGGCGCATCTCGTCCTCCTCCAGGAAGGCGAAGATCACATCGTAACCGGGCATCCGCTCCGGGTATATCCCATAGCCGTCGGTAAAATAGATCAGTCCCTTCAGGTTCTCAAATTCCCCCTGCTTAAGCAGGCTGTCCACATAGTCAAATACCGGCCTGAAATCCGTGGCCCCGAAGCCCTGCAGCCTGCCGTGGGCCAGGAATTCCTGAAAATCCTCGTCGCAGGTTATCCTGGTATCACTCTGCACCTCATTGTCACATTGGACAATATGCACATTGATCCGTGTAAAGAAATTCTCCGATCCCTTCAGCAGGGAGTAAGTCTTGTTAAGAAACTCCTTCACCACAGGCCCCCGGCAGGAGGCGGAGGTGTCCAGGGCAATGACAAACTCCCTGACCTTTTTGGCATCCCTGTACTCCAGAGGCTCGATCAGGGGCATGTTGCCGTACTGCTCCAGCCCATAGGTGTAATAAATGTAGTCAAATTCCTCGTCGTTGACTGTCAGTTCCTCCCCCATGACCGCAAAGCGCCTCAATATGGCACCGTAGTCATATCGGTCCCGGGTGGCCTCCGCCAGATTCTTCTCCAACTCCTGCGTGTTCGTCCGGCTTTTCGTAAAGGATTTCAGGTCCGCCTTCACCCGCTCGCTGATCCTTTTCCACTGCTCCGGGGTCATCCGAATCTCCTCTGTGGGCACCCAACGTTCATGATTGTCCCGGTAAAACAGCCGGGTCAATTCCTGCCGCTCCCTGGGCGTGATGGGATTATGCCTCATGTATTTATAGATCCGCTCCGCCGTCAGGGCACCCACATCCTCCCGCCAGATGCGCAGCTTGCCCTCCGCCTCCGAATCCGTGTCCAGGCCGGCCATGGGCAGGCCCATTTCCAGGATCACGCTCTCTACGGCCATATCCGCCGCCAGATCCCACAGTTCCCGCTCCACCTTGTCATAGGCAAAGCTGTGATAGAAGATACAGTGCAGCAGCAGATGCAGCACACTGCGGGTCACCAGCCGTGAGTCCCTTTGATACAGCCGCAGCACATATTCCGGGTCATACCATACCGTGCTGCCATCCGTGGCCATGCAGCCTATGGCTCCTTTGTCCTGCCATGTAAGCTGCAGCAACGCCACGTCCAGAAAGCGCAGGGATACCAGAATATTGTCCCTCACCAGTGCCAGCACCTGGGCTGTCAGCTCCTGAAGCTTCTGTTTTCTGTTTTCCGGCCTCTGCGCCGCCAGCCGCTCTTCCACCTGCTTCGCCTCTCTTATTCCGAATACACTTCCGAATATATGGATTGTCTGGCTGCCCTGCCGCTTTTCCGGGATACCACGGACTGCCCTTCCATCTGTGTACTCTCTATCTTCTATCTTATAGTTTATCGGAAAAAGGCAAAAATATCAACACCCATATATCTCAATCTTGCGTCAGCGCAGAAAAAGAGCGGCAGCTTCCGGCTTTTTTCCTATCATACATACGCATTCTCCCTACCAAATAAAGAAATCCTTCTTAAGCAGACGCAAAACAGCCTCCGCAAAGAAATAGTCCCCATAGACAATAGGCACCTGCTGCCCCTCACCCTGCTCATGGTAGGCGACCTTGCCCATGGTGAGGATGCCGTCCTCCTCCTCGTTCCAGTTGCAGAAATGCTCCTCCATGGCTTTCAGGAGCTTCAGCGCGCTCTGCTCGTAAAGAGGCTTTTCCAACTCCGGCACATGTCTGGCGATCTCCAACAGCCCGCATGCGGCGCAGGCTCCCGCCGTGGAGTCATAGTACAGCGGCTGTGCCGGTGCCCGGAAATCGCACAGCGGCAGGAAGCCGGCAAGGGCAATATTGGAGATAAAATAGTGGGCCACGCTCTTGGCTGCATCCAGAAATCTCCGCTCCCCCGTGTGCGCATAGCTGATGGCAAAGCCATAGACAGCCCACGCCTGTCCCCTGGACCAGGCCGATCCCTCACTATAACCCTGTCCTGCGGGCAGGGACTCCACTTCCCCCGTCTCCGGGTTCAAAATGGCGATATGGTTGCAGGAGCCGTCCGGACGCAGCACCTTCTCCCTGGCCGTGTCCGCATGGCGCTTTGCAATGGCTGCAAAGCGGGGATCTTTTGTCTCCTCCGTGGCCCAGTACAAAAGGGATAGATTCATCAGACAGTCCACGATCATCCATCCGGCCTTGTCCTCATTCCATGCCCGGATATAGTTGCCCAGCACATTGAAACGCCCCGCCAACAGATTGGCCGCATGCATTGCCCGCACATAGGGACCATGTTCCCCTGTGAGACGATAGTCGGCCACCGCCGTATGCATCCACATGAATCCCACGTCGTGGTGCAGATTTTCATACTCCTCCAGAGAACGGTCCAGTCTCTCCCCCTGCCTCCGGGCCTTCCGAAGATACAATTCCTTGCCCGTGGCATGATACAGCTGCCAGAGCAGCCCTCCCCAGAAGCCATTGGTCCACCATGCGATGTCCTGCTCCCCCATATCTGCCTGATATCTGCCGTTTTCCGGGATGTACGGGATCATATCCCCCACGCGTCCGCATTCCTTCTCGATCCTGGCCTCCAGCTTCCGGAAAACCTCCTGTGCCCATGCCTGATCCGCCTCGTCTAAAAAGTTTTTCATGCTTTCTCCTTTCCGCATATCACAGGATTTTCCTGCGATCCTGTCCTACCGGTCCCAACCTGTTCATCCGGTGATATTGATACATTTATCATATAAAATAGACAGGCGGAATGCAATGTCCTATATTGCTATTGACTGACTTATTCTGCTTTTTTACTACATCATTGCCTGTTGTAGGACTCTATAAGGCAGCCATACTCACAAACACTAAGATGTTCCGATTCCTGCTCGTCATATGCTGCATAAACGGACAGCCTGCGGCGTGCAGGAAGGAAAACCTAACTGTCCGAAAGTATAATCCGTATCCGGGAGTTCGTCTCCTTTACCGGGTACGGCAACAAGCTCCGTTTCATGAGGCACTTCAAAAATGAGCGGGAAAGCCCCCCTCTAATATCGGCAATCCATATAAAATACAGAAAATATCAAGATAGGCTCCTGAAAGTGTGCTATTCTATAAGTACGACGTCGGAAAGGAATGATATGTATGGATCACCTGGCCCTGCTGAACCTGGCCCTGTGCTATATGGAGGAAAATCTGAGCGAGGATATCACCGCCGAAGATGTGGCGAAGGCGTGCTACTGCTCGCCCTCCAGCCTCCAGAAGCTGTTTCGCAGACTGGCCCACTACTCAGTAAAAGAGTATCTCATCAAGAGGCGGCTGACCCTTGCCGCCCGGGATCTGCTTGGCCGTCCCCAGGACAGCATCCTGGACATTGCCCTGCGCTATTGTTACCAGAGCAATGAAGCCTTCACCAGGGCCTTTGAAGCCATGTGGAACTGTAGTCCGTCTGCCTACCGCCTGGAGCGGTCATTCGCAGACCTTTGCCCCCGGCTGAACCCGTCGGAGTATGATTATGGAGATGAAGAGATGAGTCGTAGAAAAATGGTAGATATAAGTGAATTGTATGACCTGTTTAAGGAACGGAAAAACTGCTGGTTTGTGTGCTGTGATATCCAGTCCCTGGTTCCCATCAATGAGATTGCCCGCAAGGCCGGAGACCTGGCCATTGCCGAGACAGCCCGCCGCATGGACCAGTGCAGCGGCCCGGAGGATCTGGTCTTCCGCATTGGCGGGGACGAGTTCGCCATGCTGACCGCCAGCGAGGACTGTGCCTATGCCCAACAGACAGCAGACAAAATCCTGGCCATGAACGGCCAGACCTTTACCTATGAGGACAGGGAAATCCCCCTGCGTCTCTATGCCGGCATCGCCTGCTTTAACGAGGCAAATCTGCGCTACAGTGATTTGTTCGCCTCTCTGCACCAGGCCATCGCAGGCAGCAAGAAATAACTCTGCCAAGCCTTTAGTAAACGACATTGACATTTTTACCTTCCGTTCATGAAATAGCTATATGCGCCGGCTTTTTCAAAGCTTCAAGGGAAATTCCCAATGTCGTTGACTATACATAAAGGGCCGGACACCTTCAAAATGTCCGGCCCTTTTCCACTGCTATGTATGGTTATTGCGCTTCCTACTTGCCCTTCTTTTTCAAACCGGTCAGGTACTTGATCATCTTGTCAAGCTCTGCCTCTTTCTCAGGACCGTCCTCTACCAATTCCATCAAGCCCGCAAGTATGTCCATCTTGTCGATAATGAAATGGAAGCTCTTGAGTTCTCTCAAAAACTTCTCGGTCAATACCTCTCTGGACTTTGGTGTGGCTCCAAATGTCCTGCTCAGAACGTTGCCGCTGTGGGTCACACCCTGCACTTCCACCAGTTCTGCCGCCAGCATCTTACGAAGTACAGCCTGCACGGTACTCTGTGTCAGTTCATCGCCTGCATTCACGATCTCCGTGGAGGTTAACGCCCGGTCATTTTCGTACAAAATCTTCAATACTTCTAGTTCTCTCGGATTAAGTTTCATGTCTCCTTACCTCCTTTCGTTATGTTTGTATACTAATTATAAAACATTATTTAGATTTGCGCAATAGTTTTCGTTTGGTATAATATGCTAAATTGAAATTTTTTTGAGGTTCTATCATGTAGGAAATTACCATCACTACTTTCGCAGGATATAATTAAACACTTCCAACCGGGTAAAGCCCAGCTGCTTTAGCCAGTAGAGGGATGCCCGGACATGTTCTTCCGTATTATAGGCTGGTATGCGGGGAATGCGGATCTGTACCCGCTCCGGGGATACGCATGCCGCCAGATGCCGCAGATTGTCCATCAGCGGTGCCTGGGATTGGCCGGTATAGGACGCATACACCGCTTCGTCCATATCCTTGATATCCACAATAAACTCGTCCACGGCATCCAGCACCTGCTCCAGATTTTGCAGAGGCACATGCAGAGAGGTCTCCACGGCCAGATGCCAGCCCGGATCGCATAGCTTCCTGAACGCGGCAATAAACGGCGCATGAAGCAGAGACTCCCCACCGCCAAAGGTCACCCCGCCCCCGGTAGCCAGGAAGTAAAGATTATCTATCTTTACCTTATTATATAGCTGCTCCGGTGTCAGATGCACGCACCGTTCCAAAGTGGAAGGCTGCCAGGCATGGGGGTTAAGGCAGTATTTGCACTGGAGGGAACAGCCATAGGCCCCCACCAGCGTAGTCACCCCCTGTCCGTCCGTGACCAGCCGGTGGCGCTCTATAGAAAAAACAGGAAGCGTGACGCTCATGGCGCTGTCTCCCCCGGAGCCGACGCTCCCTCGCTACTGCTCTCCAAGCCCTCATCCGGCAGGGCGATATCTCCTTCTATTTCCATACCGGAAACCTCCTGCTGATCCGTAAACGGCAGGATTTCTCCCGTCACCGGCTCCTCCGGAAGCGGAATCGGAACCGCCCCGGCCAGTTCTTCATCCACACTCTGGGACCCCCCTCCTTCCCCAGGCAGGGGCAGTTCCTGGCTTCCTGCTTCCGGCTCTTCCCCAGGCAGGGACGGGTTCTGGCTTCCGGCTTCCGGCTCTTCCCCAGGCAGGGACGGGTTCTGGCTTCCGGCTTCCGGCCCTTCCCCAGGCAG
>CAMWSA010000146.1 GCA_947176785.1 uncultured Lachnospiraceae bacterium | reverse complement strand
GTCCAGGGCCAGCCTGGGTTCATGATCCCTTACCTCCGGCATCAGAAGCCCTATCTCCTCCTGCCGGATATAGGGCGGGTTGGACACGATGATATCATATCGCCCCTCAACCCGTTCAAAAAGATCACATTCCAAAAAAACATATTCCTTCTCCGGGCCAAGCAGCGCCTCCCCGTTGCGCCGGGCAACCTCCAGCGCCTCCCGGGAAATATCTGTTCCCACTCCCTGGCAGTAGTTGCTGTAATGCAGCAGGCTGACCAGAATACAGCCACTGCCGGTACACAGATCCAACACCCTCATGCCGTCCTGCAATTCCCGCAGCACTTCCTCCACCAAAATCTCCGTGTCCTGCCGGGGCACCAACACATGTTCATTCACCTGGAAGGACAGTCCCATAAACGCCTGACTGCCCGTGATCTGTTGCAGGGGAATGCGCCGACTGCGCCGGGCAACAGCCTCTTCATAGGCCAGCCTCTCCGGTGCGCTCACTTCCCTGTCCCCATGGACCAGCAGCGTATTGCGGTCCGTGCCGCAGATATGCTCAAGCAGCAGCCGGGCATCCAGAGCCGCCTCCTCTATGCCTGCCTCCAACAGTCTCTTCCATCCGTTTTCATAACAATCCTGATACTTATCCATCCTTGACATCTCTCGACATATACCTGCCCGCCCTTCAAATATGCCAAAAACCATATCTCCTGTGGCGGGCCGCCCATCCCGTCAGACTATAACTGCTGATACCCTTATCTGTACCGACGGCCACTAAGATTGTTTAAATCTAATCGACCGTGCGTATAAAACCGGCCTGCGCAGGCTCTCAAGCCTCTTCGTCATCTTCCTGCCGGGGCGACTCCGGCTCCTCCACATAGCCAAACTTCTCATTCAGGAATATCTTCCAGTCAAACACTGCCTCCACCGCCGCAATTGCCACCTCGATCATCTGCTCGTCAGGCTCCCTGGTGGTCAGCTTCTGCACCAGCATACCCGGTGCGGACAGGATTTTAACCAGAATGTTATTGCTGCGCCCTGCCAGGCGGATGATCTCATAAGAAATCCCGGCCACCACGGGGATCAGCAAAATCCGCAACGCCACCTTTTCCAGTGTATTGTCCACCCGGATAAAGAAAAACAGGACGATGCTGACAATAAAGACAAAGAAGATAAAGCTGGTGCCGCAGCGCCTGTGCTGGCGGGAACTGCGCTTCACATTGCGCACCGTCAGCGGACGGCCATGTTCAATGCAGTTGATACATTTATGCTCCGCTCCATGATACATGAACAGCCTGCGGATATCCTTCATCAGGCTGATGCCCAGAATATACAGGATAAAGATAGCAATTCGAATCCCTCCCTCAATGATCGCCATCAGGGACTCGTTGCGGATATATCCCTTCAACAGCCCTGAGAGATAGTAGGGCAGTACAATAAAAATCCCCACTGCCAGAGCCACCGATAAAATCGTCACAAGGGTGGTCAGCGCCTTCTCCGCATTGCCGCCGGAAACCTTATTCAGCGCCCTGTCCAGCCCGGATTCCTCCTCTTCCTCCTCATAAAAACCGGCGGAATAATTGAGGCACCTGGTTCCCAGGATCATGGAATCTACAAAATTAAATACCCCCCGGATAAAAGGGATCTTTTTCAACTTACTGCCGTCCAGCACGCCGGAATAAGTCTCCACATCAAAATCAATCCCCCCGTCAGGCTTACGCACCGCCACTGCGTACTTATCCCCGTTTTTCATCATGATGCCTTCCAGAACGGCCTGACCGCCGATGCCGGAATAACAGCCCTTTCGTTTCGCCATAAAGTGTTTACCTCACTGACTGCAAAGAGTAAGAAAGGTTGAGATAGTGGATACCTCAACCCTTCAATGCTTCCTATTTGCTTGTAACGCCGTACTTTTTGTTGAACTTGTCAATACGACCGTCGGCTCTGGCTGACTTTTGCTGGCCGGTGTAGAATGAATGGCACTTGGAGCAGACTTCTACGTGCAATTCAGGCTTAGTGGAGCCGGTGACAAATGTGTTGCCACAGTTACAGGTTACAGTTGCTTGATAGTACTGGGGATGAATTCCTTCTTTCATGCTTCTCACCTCTCTATATCATTCCGTATTATTCTTTGTTCTCATCCGCACTGCTTATGCAACCACAAACAGCGTTTTTATTGTACCATGAGTCTTTGACAAATGCAATAGTTTTTTTAGATAAATCTGTTCTTTTTTACCATTGCGACAAAATCCCTGTTATTTCTGGTGCGGGCAAACATATCCAGGATGCGGTCGGTGGCCTCGTCGGATTTTAAACCGTTCAGCGCCTTGCGCATGATGCTGATTGCCTCAAGCTCCTCGCCATCCAGCAGCAGATCCTCCCTCCGGGTGCTGGACTTGGCGATATCAATGGCCGGGAAGATCCGCTTCTCCGACAGCTTGCGGTCCAGCACGATCTCCATATTACCGGTGCCCTTGAATTCCTCGTAGATCACGTCGTCCATCTTGGAGCCGGTATCCACCAGCGCCGTAGCCAGAATTGTCAGGCTGCCGCCCTCGCGCATGTTGCGGGCAGCGCCGAAGAATCTCTTGGGCATATGCAGGGAAGCGGGGTCAAGGCCGCCGGACAGGGTTCGCCCGCTGGGGGGAACCACCAGATTGTACGCCCTGGTCAGACGGGTGATGGAATCCAACAGGATCACCACCTCCTTCTTATGTTCAACCAATCTCTTGGCGCGCTCCACCACCATCTCCGCCACTCTCTTGTGATGCTCCGGCAGTTCGTCAAAGGTGGAATAAATGACCTCCACATTGTCGCCGCAGATGGCCTCCTTGATATCCGTAACTTCCTCGGGACGCTCGTCGATCAGCAGGATCAGCATATGCATATGGGGGTTGGTGCGCAGTATGGACTGTGCCACTTCCTTCAGCAGGGTTGTCTTACCGGCCTTGGGCGGGGATACGATCATGCCGCGCTGTCCCTTACCCACTGGGCTGATCAGATCCATGACCCGCATGGCCACGCTGCAGCCCGGCGTCTCCAGCTTAATGCGCTCGTTGGGGAAGATCGGGGTCATGTCCTCAAAGGCCGTCCTCCTGGCGGACTCCTCAGGCGTATACCCGTTGATGGTTCTCACGAACAGCAGGGCGCTGAACTTCTCCTGCTGCGTCTTGATACGCTTATTGCCCCGCAGAATATCGCCGGTCTTTAAGCCAAAACGGCGGATCTGGCTGGGAGCCACATACACATCCTCCGAGCCGGGCAGATAATTGTCGCTCCGGATAAAGCCATAACCGTCCGGCATCACCTCCAAAATGCCCTTTGCCTCAATGCCGCTGTCCAGTTCCACAGGATACTGAGTGGAATCATAAGCCTCATTCACCCGCACCGGCCTGGCAGGCTGTTCGCCGGCAGCCTCCGACCGAGGCCCTTCCGTCCTGCCCCCTTCGGTCCTGTGTGGCTCTGTCCTGGCAGGTTCGGCCCTCTCCGCAGGCTTGGACGGAGGTGTCGCGACCGCCTCCTCCGAAGACCTGGACGGAGGTGTCGTGGCCGCCTTCTCCATAGCCCTGGACGCCGGTGCCGTCTTCTCCGCAGTCCTGGATGCGTCTTCCCTGCCCTTGTCCCTCTCGTCCTGTGCCAGCATCGCCTCCACTACTTCGGCTTTCTTCATGGCAGATACACCCTTAATGCCCCGTACCTTGGCCAATTCCTTCAACTGCACCAGTGCAAGTGATTCATACTTCTCTCTCATTGCTCCTCCTATTTCCTTCACTTCATAAATAGTATTGCTGTTCCTATTCAGTTCGTCTTAAGGGGTATCTCTTGAATATATACCAGACGTGTCCCATAACGGAATGAACTTGCTATACTCACGAACGGTTAGATTTTCCCTCCTGCACGCCGCATGTTGTCCGATTATGCAGCATGTGGCACGCAGGAATTGAATAATCTTAACGCTCGTCAGTATAATACCGATTATAATACACATTTATGAAAATAGGAAGCGATTTTTTTGAAAAAATAATTATTTTCTTGAAAAACCCCCGCATTCCTTATAAAATAGAGGACGTGAAACCCTGTTTACGAAAAATCATCAACCCAAAAGGAGATAGAATTATGACAGCCAATGAAAAAGCACTGATGCTTCACGAAAAATGGAACGGCAAGCTGGAGACCGTGTCCAAGACCCCGGTAAAGTCCAGGGAGGATCTGGCCCTGGCCTACACCCCCGGCGTGGCCGAGCCCTGCAAGGCCATCGCCCGGGACAAGGCGGCGGCCTATACATACACCATGAAGGCCAACACCGTGGCCGTGGTGTCCGACGGCAGCGCCGTACTGGGCCTGGGAAATATCGGCCCCCATGCCGCCATGCCCGTCATGGAGGGCAAGGCAGTTCTCTTCAAGGAGTTCGGCGGGGTCAACGCCGTGCCCATCTGCCTGGACACCCAGGACACGGAGGAGATCATAAAAGCCGTCACCTGGATGGCCCCCGGCTTCGGCGGCATCAACCTGGAGGACATCGCCGCCCCCAGATGCTTTGAGATCGAGGAGCGGCTGAAAGCCACTCTGGACATCCCCGTGTTCCACGATGACCAGCACGGCACGGCCATCGTAGTGCTGGCGGGCATTATCAACGCCCTGAAGGTGGTAGGCAAAAAGAAGGAGGACTGCCGTATCGTGGTAAACGGGGCGGGCAGCGCAGGCGTGGCCATCACCAAACTCCTGCTGACCTATGGATTCCCCCATATTACCATGTGCGACAAGGTGGGCATCCTCTCCAGATCCACGGAAGGGCTCAATTGGATGCAGCAGAAAATGGTGGAAGTGACCAATCTGGAGGGCAGGAGCGGTACTCTGGCGGACGCTCTGAAGGGAGCGGATATCTTTGTGGGTGTCTCCGCTCCCAACATCGTCACCCCCGAGATGGTGGCCTCCATGAACCACGACGCCATCCTCTTCGCCATGGCTAATCCCGTGCCGGAGATCATGCCGGATGCAGCCAGGGCCGCAGGTGCCCGGGTGGTGGGCACGGGCCGCAGCGACTTCCCCAATCAGGTGAACAACGTGATCGCCTTCCCCGGCATCTTCAAGGGGGCTCTGGAGGGACATGCCCGTCAGATCACGGAAGAGATGAAGCTGGCCGCCGCAGAGGCCCTTGCCTCCCTGGTGTCCGGGGAAGAACTCTCCGATGAAAATATCCTGCCCGAAGCCTTCAATCCCCAGGTGGCCGAGGTGGTGGCCGCCGCAGTGAAGGCATATATTTAAGTCCCATGGCAGAACGCAAGCTCCCGACCCGATGGCTGGACAAGCCCTACTATTCCCTGAATGCCTATCTCAAAAACACCTGCGGGCACAAATGCTATAAGATCGCCCTGGACGCCCATATGACCTGTCCCAATCGGGACGGAACCCTGGGCAGCCGGGGCTGTCTGTTTTGCAGCGCCGGAGGCAGCGGCGATTTTGCCGTGTCGGGAAGGGATATCGAACGGCAGCTGCAGGCAGGGCTGGCTCTCTTCGGAGAAAAGCAGACAGGACAACACTACATCGCCTACTTTCAGGCGTACACTAACACCTACGCGCCGCCGGAGCGACTGCGCGCCCTGTATGTCCAGGCCCTGGAGCATCCTTCTGTATGCGGCATTTCCATTGCCACCAGGCCGGATTGCCTCCCGGAGCCGGTGCTGCAGCTGCTGTCAGAACTCCGCCGGACTTATCCGGATAAGTTTATCTGGGTCGAGTTGGGCTTGCAGACGATCCATGAGGACACGGCCCGTTTTCTCCGCAGAGGATATGGACTGCCCTGCTTTGAAGCAGCCGCGCGGAATCTGCATGCGCGGGGGATTCCCGCCATTATCCATGTGATCCTGGGACTTCCCGGCGAAACGCCCGGGCAGATGCTGGAGACCATAAACTATCTGAATGCATGGAAGCCCTTTGGAGTCAAGCTACAGCTGCTCCATGTGCTGGAGGGCACAGACCTGGCTGCACTTTACCGTGCCCGGGCTTTCAAGGTATTGGAAAAAGAAGAATATCTGGACATACTGGTGGACTGCCTGACTCACCTCTCTCCGGATATCGTAATACACAGAGTCACGGGAGACGGCCCAAAAAATTTGCTTGTGGCTCCCCTCTGGAGCAGCAATAAACGGGATGTGCTGAACTCCCTGCACCGGAAAATGCGGCTGGAAGGCTCCTTCCAGGGGAAAAATTATTGTACTATTCCGCTTCCTTTGGAGCCTCCGCCGCCTCCCTCTTAATCCGCCGCATATGCTCCCGTATCTTCTGCTCGTATCCGTTGCCGCCGGGCCGGTAGAACTCCCTGCCGCTGAGTTCATAGGGCAGGTACTGCTGCTCCACATAATTGTTGGGGTAATCATGAGCGTATTTATAGCCCGTCCCATGTCCCAATTTCGCAGCGCCCTTGTAGTGCGCGTCCTGCAAATGGGTGGGAATGGGCAGATTGCCCGAGCGCTCCACCTCCCGGCCGGCGGCAAATATACCCTCGCTGGCGGCATTGCTCTTGGGGGCACAGGCCACATAGGATGCCGCCTGGGACAGAATGATCTGGGCCTCCGGCATACCGATGCGCTCCACTGCCAGGGAGGCGTTGGTGGCCACCACCAGGGCCATGGGGTCCGCATTGCCCACATCCTCCGACGCGCAGATCATGATCCTGCGGGCAATAAAGGTGACGCTCTCCCCCGCATACAGCATCCGGGCCAGATAATACACCGCCGCATCCGGATCTGACCCCCTCATGCTCTTGATAAATGCAGAGACAGTGTCATAGTGGTTGTCCCCGTTTTTATCATAGCGCATCACACGCTTCTGGATGCACTCCGCCGCCACCTCCCGGGTGATGTGGATCTGTCCGTCCTCGGAGCGCTGTGTGGTCATAATCCCCAGTTCAATGGCATTCAGCGCATGCCTGGCGTCTCCGCCGGAGAGTTCGGCCAGGAAATCCAGGGCCTCCTCCTCTATGACCGCATTATAAGCCCCCATCCCCCTGTCCCTGTCATACACGGCCTTGCGCAGCAGTTCCTTTACCGCCTCCGCCGGGATGGGTTTTAACTCAAAAATAATGGATCTGGAGATCAGTGCCCCGTTGACCTCAAAATAAGGATTCTCCGTGGTGGCACCGATCAGAATCAGCGTTCCGTCCTCCACAAAGGGCAGCAGATAGTCCTGCTGGCCCTTGTTAAAGCGGTGGATCTCGTCAATGAACAGGATGGTGCGCTTGCCGTACATGCCCTGTAGTTCCCTGGCCTTAGCCACCACCTCCTCCATGTCCTTCTTGCCGGCCACAGTGGCATTGATCTGGGTGAATTCCGCGCTGGTACTGCCCGCTATCACCCTGGCCAGGGTGGTCTTGCCGGTTCCCGGCGGCCCATAGAAAATCACGGAACTGATTTTGTCCGCCTGAATGGCCCGGTACAGCAGCTTATCCTTTCCAATGATATGCTCCTGCCCCGCCACCTCGTCCAGCGTCCTGGGCCGCATCCGCGCCGCCAGCGGCGACTCCTTCTCCATATTGGTGCTTCTCATATATTCAAATAAATCCATAACTGTCCTTATCTGCCCAAAGTCAGCTTCCTATACCATACCAGCGTCTGGAGATAGGCATCGTACAGAGTATCCAGATCAATGTCCTCCAGGATCATCTGCCGGGATACCTCCTGCCAGTCCGCATTCTCATACCGCAGGATAAAATCGTAGACCCCAAGAAGCGGCCCTTTTTTCTCAACCAGCACATCCCGGATCTGCTTGCTCACATGTACCATGGAAAGGGCCTCCTCCATGGGCTTATCCAGAATCACATCCAATACGGAAAACAGCCCCATCAGGAACAGCTCCGAAGACTGCTGGGCCATGTTGAACGCACCTGCCAGATTCTCTGCGAATCTGGCCCGCAGCAGGGAAAGACGAGTGATCTCGTTGGGTTTATCCGCACAGAGTTCTCCCACCACCGCCGTGGTAATCCATTTTTTTAACTCCTTTTGTCCCAGCATGGCAGTGGCATGGCGGATAGAAGTAATCTCCGAGTTGATGGCCATATTGTTTACCATCCGCAGCAGGGAGATGGTCAGCGCCGTGTCCCGCCCTATGATATCCGCCGCCTGGGTCAGTTCAAAGTTTTCTCCGTTGACTGTGTTCAGCAGTTCAATATAGTTCACCTTTAAGGGAGCCACCTCATGCTCGCCCCTGTTGAGGGGAATACGGTAAAAGTTCCCCTCATACAGCTGATATCCGCCGGTGGACTTAAGCTCTGCGAACTCGTCCTGATTGTCCACGCCCACCGCGCACAGCCGGATATGCGGGTACAGCTTGTTAAAATAGATTTTGGCCTTGTTGATATCTATTTTCTTATGGTTCAGGAACACATAGTCCGTCAGCTTCAGGATCTCGCGGTAAGCCTCAAACTCCGCCACCTGCAGCTTGCGCATTGCCAGCTTGTAGCCCTGCCTCTTCAGCTCCGCCAATCGCTCTATGTACATGGGCTCCGGCTTTACGGAGGGGTCCATCAGCAGCACCAGCCGCTCGTGGGGCGCATCGCACTGCTCCGGAATGTCGGAAAAAACGGACATATTCGTCACTGTCACGAACACATCGCTGTCCGAGGACAGCCTCTCGATT
>CAMWSA010000145.1 GCA_947176785.1 uncultured Lachnospiraceae bacterium | reverse complement strand
GCATTGACATTTCCGCTCCTAAATGGAAAGATATTACTCGCTTGGTGATCTATACTGGCATACCAACAGGCGAGAGTGTCGGAACTGGCAGACGAGCAAGACTAAGGATCTTGTGCTGGCAACAGCGTGTGGGTTCAAGTCCCATCTCTCGCATTGGTCATTTTGTGGCTGAAGGCTTTGAATTATTCAGGTTTTCAGCTTTTGCTTTCTGTTTCATTGTTGTTCTTCAAAATATTTTTCAGGGCACTGATATGTTCACTGATCCTGTCTGCACGGTTTATATCCATATCCTTTTTAACATCAGAAAACACATCCTCCAGTCTTTTCACGAGTTCACACAGGCCCATTGATGCATCATATTTTCTCAATATTATTTCATCCCTGTCCGTAAAGATTTCAAGAAGGTCCCCCTCCTTGATTCCCAGCTTTTTTCTGATTTCTATCGGAATGACAACTCTGCCTAAATCATCTATTTTACGAACTATACCTGTTGTTCCCATACCTTTTTGCTCCTTTTTTTGTTATACGCACGGGTTTTTGGATTTTCCCTCCTGCATGTCACTTGCGGCCCGATTATGCCGCATGAGGCGTGCAGGAATTGGAAAATCTTATCACCCGTTAGTATAAGCCGGCAACCACCCGTTCGACCGGCGGCTTGAAGCAGGCCCTATAAGGACCAATAGCCGCACGCCCGAAGGGCGGGGCGCTGGCACCGATTACCTGCTGCCGCTCAAAAACGGCTTTTTCCTGGCAATCCTCTGCATTTTCAGACATAAATGCCATAGCTTTACAGGCACTGTACTGCCAAAGCATTTATTTGCCTATATATCCTCCCCATTTTCAGTAATCCTTAACCGCCTTTTTGCGAATTTAATCTGTCCTGAGTCTTAGCTTTTGCCATCCCTGATTCCTTTTGGGAAGCGTTGGGCCCGCCATTGGCAGCCCCATCCGTTTTCGCGATTGGACAGTTAAGGGGCGGCAACTTATAGTGTTGCCGCCCCTGCTGCACTTGGCTTATGCCTGTTCTCTGATATGCTTTATGGCGCTTTCAATCAGGCTGCCCAGAGGCTGCTCCGCCACACCCGCCACAATGTTGTCACAGTGATTCACCGGGATCAGTATCCGTCTGGCCCGGCTCTGTCCCACCGCCACAGCCATGGCGGGCGTCACTTCCCCGTACAGGGAATCGGCTATGACAATCCCTATGGGGCCCACGATCACGTCTGCCCTGCGGCAGCCCACCACCACTGCGTTTTCGCCGGTGGCGGCGGCATCCGGACCGGCCTTGAGCATGGCGGCGGTGGCGGCGCTGTTGGTGCCCACCGCCGTCACATGGGCCTGGGGAAGCTGTTCCTTGACGGCGCTCACCAGCAGCCTGCCCATGCCGCCGCCCTGGCTGTCAATAATCAAAATATCCATGGAAACCTCTTTTCCGCACATATATAGGAAACGACGTTAAAAGGCCGTTTCCTATAAAAAAATACCTGTGCCAATGATATTTCATGCAGTTCGGACCTGAACACCGGCAAAAGGTGTAAAGCCTTTTATATACTCGCAACCGATCAAGGATAAACCTGGATCAGAACGTGAAATTCAAATCCGATTGAATGCCGTGGCATATACCCCTGTAATCCGGAATCCTCTTGTACTGACAGCTTCAGCATGCCCCTCCGTCATAGGGCCACCTCTTTCGATGCATATCCGTTTTGTAGCAGTTACTGTTTCAGTATAGCAATCTACGCCTGGCGTGTAAAGCATTTATTCCTATTATGTGGTTAAAAAGCATTTTCCGGCATAAGTGTGAAAACAGCCTTACCGGTTTTCGTTCACATAAATCTGCGCCCTGGACTGAATGATGTCCACCACCTCCTGCACGCCCTTCTGGTCCGCAAAGAAAGCCTCCGCCTCCTCCTTGATGATATTGCAGATTTCATCATTGTAATATGCCGTGCGATTCACGCTATAGATAAACTGGCAGATCTGATCCACCTCAGCCTGGGTGAAGGGCTCTAAGATGATCTCCTCCCCGTTGACATAATAGGTATCGTCATAGTATTCCCTGTTGCCGTCCTCATCTGTCCAGTAGGGACGCTCCAAGGCCTCCTGGGCCCTGGCCTGAAATGCGGATTTCAGTACAGGCATACTATACAGCTCCGTCCCGGCCTGATATTCCTGCGTTAAGAACTGGCGTACAAACTGCCACGCTCCATCCATATGCTCTGACCTGGCGGAAATCGTTAAAAAGAGATTGCCCGCGCTCAGAACTGAACCATTGGAAGCGGATGTGGGAAAGCCCACAAAAGATACCTCCTCTCCTATAGATCCCTTAATCTGGTATTTGCAGTCCTTGAAGGTACCGATAAACAGGTCGTACAGCAGGGTCCGGTTCTCCCTGTACTGAGACTCATAATATTCATAGTCGAAGCCTTCCCCATTATTTACAGAATCTTCTCCGGGCAGATTCTTTGCATACTCCAGCATCTCTATAAAGCCCTGGGTATTAAAATTACACTTGCCGGTGTCCAGGTCGATGAAATCCTCTCCCGCATAACTCATCATATAGTTGATAAAGCTTTCACGCGCCAAACTTCCAAAGGCTGTCGCTCCCTCAGGCATGGTAGCCACCACGGCCTCCACATCCGCCATGGTCCAGGACTGAGGCTCTCCCACCAAAGACTTCTTGGCTGCCATGGTACGCACGGTAAAGCTGGGAATCGCCGCATACAGCTTTCCGTTCACAGAATAGGCGTCCCATACATTTTGCAGGTACTCCAGCTTGCTCAGTTCCCCGTCCGCCTCCAGCAGGCTGCCAATGTCCGCCAGCATTCCCTTGGACACATAGTTGCTGTAACTGCTCATATCACCGAGCAGCATAATATCCGGCATCTGCCCACTGATAATGTCACTGTTAAATCGGACCTGCCCTGCTGTCCAATCCCCGCTGGTGTTATAGACGCTGTAGTCCCGCATCGTAATCCTGTACTGATCACTGTTTTGATTGAACCTGATCACCTTGGATATGAGATCTGATCCAATATAGCTTCCTCCCAATACCAGTTCTTCCTTATCCGGAATGTCAGCCGGGTCCCTGTAGGTAAAATAGGCGCATTTCTGATCCCAATTGCTAAGTTCATTGTACACTGCCACGAAATGCTGGTCGTCAATTTTCTGCACCCTGTTTATCGCATTGGCAGGCAGGTCGGAATTTATATTATTCATCAGCATATTGGCTTCCGCGTCTCCTGCGCTCCAGGTGTACAGCCCCATATTGTTCGAGAGCAGCAGCTCTGTGCCGCTGCCTGTGAGGATATTATAGGTTTCGCTGAATGGCAGTTCAAACTGCTCCCCCACCTGGCCGCTTTCCAGATCATAGCTGATCAATAAGCGCTTTTTGTATGCCTCGTCGTAGGATACCACCATCAGCCTGCCATCCTCCCCGGCGTATACCATGCCGGAACGCTCAAATATCCCGCTGTCCATGGCCCTGCGGCTGACCTCCTCTCCCTGGGGAGAATAAGTCACCGCTTCATATCCGCTGCCTCTCATGATGGCAAATACCCCGGCCTCGCCGCCGTCCAACAGCCTGTCACAGTAAGGCCATTCCCCATCGCCGCCGGCACTAAGCTGTGTTGACCACTGCAGTCCGCCATTCATATCCCAACAGTCCAGATAATACCGGTCCTCATAGACAGGGGCTTCCGGATTAGATTGATCCTCATAGCCGCTGTTTTCCACAGCATAAATCTGACCGGCTTCGGAAATCAGGGTAGTGTTAATCCAGCTGTAGGTCTGCTCTCTCTCAGGAAGCTCCAATTCCGTAAAACTGCTGTCCGTGCCGTCTGCGTTGGCCTTATAACAGCCAAAGCTGCTCTTATCCAGGTTCTCCTGGCCGGAACCGCCCCCATTGTAGACCAGCAGGTAGAGCTTTCCGTCCTGATAAGCCATGCCGGTGATATTGTCATTACTGCCGGTCAGGTTCAGTTCCTGAAAAGAATACACATTCTCCTTGCCCGCCTGGCCTGTTTTCCCGCCGGCGGATACGCCAATACTACTGCCGTCGTCTCCGTTTCCATCGTTGCCGCCCTGGTTTTCACCACCGCCGTTGCAGGCGGCAAGCCCCAGCACCAGGGACGCTGCCAAACCCAGGGCCATCGCCTTTTTCCATACTCCTCTTTTCACAATTGCCTCCTTCTGCATGTCACAGGCTGCTCCTGTAACGAAATGCACAAATATGTAGTTTGAAACTTACCTTGCCCCTGCATAAAGCAGGCTTCGCCTGGGTTATTGCATCGGTCGGTATTTGGAAGCAAAGCTCCCGGGCTTCCCTCTTCATGAATCAGCCGGCTTCGCCTGCAAGATCCCTCAATACGTATTTGAAAGCTCCGCCTCCATACCTCCCTTATGCCTGTAGCAGGCTCTCGGAATCTCTAAGCCCTATTTCATGGGGCTTCTAATATTCCAGTCTTATGGATTCCCCCGTTTTTACGGACCATACGAATCAAAAGCCGCCATTTTCCGCCAAAAGCTTCCGAGAGACTATCTGTATAACCCAGGCAGGTCTGTGTTTCACTGACGCATTGTAAGTCTCACTTGTAACATATTTGTATGCTGCATCCATATATTGTGTAAATAATTTGCAAAATAAAAATATCACAAGGTGTTTACTTTGTAAACACCTTTTACAAAATATTAAGATTTTCCTTTTCCCGATTCCCCATTGCCGATATTTTTGAAGTATGCTATACTGATAGCAATATCTGTTCTGGACAGAACTCCTACAGGACAGGCTATCGGAGAAAGGTATGGGATGACAATGGGTACAAGTGAATCTGCTGAGAACTATTTGGAGACAATCCTGATATTGAGCAAAAGCAAGCCGGTGGTGCGCTCCGTGGATATAGCGGAGGAACTGGGCTTTAAGAAGTCCAGTGTCAGCGTAGCAATGAAAAATCTGCGGGAAAAAAACCACATTACCGTCACCAGGGAGGGCTTTATCTATCTGACGGAGAGCGGCAAGGAGATTGCCGACATGATTTATGAGCGCCATGAGCTTCTGTCCGAATGGCTTACCCATCTGGGAGTTGACCCCAAAATCGCCGCTCAGGACGCCTGCCGGATTGAGCATGTCATCAGTAAGGAGAGCTTTGAAGCCATCAAGCGGCATATCAAATAGGCTCCTGTGTCCCCTATACAATAGCCGCAGGCAATATAAACACTACAAAAACCGGCATTTCCGGAAGTCACGTTGTACTTCGGAAATGCCGGCTGTTTTTATTTTTGGTCTATCGGGCATCCGCCATACATCGGCCCATGCATCTCATTAGCGCTGTACCCTTCCGGAGGCGTCTCCCCCTGCCAGAGTCTCCACTTCCTTCCTGGACACCAGATTGAAGTCACCGGGGATGGTGTGCTTCAATGCGGAAGCCGCCACGCCGTACTCCAGCGCCGCCTTGAAATCCTTGCCGTCCAGCAGGCCGCAGATCACGCCGCCCGCAAAGGAGTCGCCGCCGCCCACGCGGTCAACGATGGGATGAATGCTGTACTCCTTGGAGTGATAGAATTCCTTGGTATCTCTGGAGTAAATACATGCGGACCAGCCGTTGTCGGAGGCGGAATGGCTCACCCGCAGAGAGGAGATGCAGTACTCGAAATTGTAATCCGCCACCATCTGCTCGAAGATGGATTTGTAGCCTGCCAACTCCAGGTCTCCGCTGGTCACGTCGGTCTTACCGGGCTTATAGCCCAGTACCAGTTCCGCATCCTCCTCATTGCCGATGCAGACATCCACATACTTCATCAGGTTCTTCATAACCTTCTGCGCCTTCTCGGAGGACCACAGCTTCTTGCGGAAGTTCAGGTCCACGGACACCTTCACGCCGTGCTTTTTGGCGGCGATCAGTGCTTTCTCGGTGAGTTCTGCGGCGCTGTCGGACACAGCGGGGGTGATACCGGTAAAGTGGAACCAGTCGGCACCCTCAAAGACAGCGTCAAAGTCAAAATCCGCCTCGGTAGCCGTGGAGATGGAGGAATGGGCTCTGTCGTATACCACCTTGGAGGGTCTCATGGAAGAACCGCTCTCCAGATAGTAGATGCCCAGCCTCTCGCCGCACTTTGCAATGTGCTTCGTGGACACATTGTATTTTCTCAGCGCCGCCACAGCGCACTCGCCGATCTCATTGTCGGGCACTGCGGTCACGAACTCTGCGTCATGCCCGTAGTTAGCCAGGGACACTGCCACATTGGCCTCGCCTCCGCCGTAGCACACGTCAAACTCGTCTGCCTGAATAAACTTCTCGTTGTTGGGGGTGGACAGCCTCAGCATGATCTCACCCATGGTAATTACTTTTGCCATTGGAAATCTTCCTTTCTTACTTAGAGTCCCGCATATCCCCGGTACGCATTCCGGGAATATGCTGTTTTGCATTCCACTACAGCCCCTCCGGCTCCATGCCCGGGATTGATCTCCGGCTCCTTCACGGCTGCCTCCGCAAGTCATCCCAGGGCTGGCCGGGCCCGGCTGTCTATACCCTGTGTTCCATTACAGCCCTTTATTTCTGCACCAGATGCAGCGCAAAGCCGCCAAACTCTTCCTTCAGGTAGATGGCCTTCAGGTTGCCCTTGGCATCCCGCTTGGCGGTATCCTCCGCAATCTCCACGCCCAGCACGCTGGTCAGGTAGTTTACGGCCCTGTCGATATAGTTGGTCCGGATGGCGATATGGCCGTGCTGTCCCAGATATGGCGTCTTGTATACCTCCACCTCTGTGCCCGCAAATACGGAACTGTTGCCCACCTTCACGGGCATACCAAAGAGGAAGGAGAAACGTCTGGCAATCTTCTCCGCCTCCTCGGCGCTGTCTGAATTGATGCCGATATGCGCCAGTTCGAAGCCCAGCATAGTCTGCACGGCCTCTCTGGTCAGCTGCTCAATCTTCTCCCACTCACCCGCATTGATCAGGTCGCCGGGCACCATCCAGGAGCCGCCGCAGGCGATGATCTTGTTGAAATCCAGATAGGAGGTCAGGTTCTTGGCATTGATGCCGCCGGTGGGCATGAACTTCATGTTCACATAGGGGGCTGCCATAGCCTTGATCTTAGCCAGACCGCCGGACTGCTCCGCGGGGAAGAACTTCACCACATCCAGTCCCAGTTCGATGGCCTGCTCAATATCGGAGGGGCTGGAAGTGCCGGGAGTGATGGGTATCTTCTTATCCAGACAATACTGCACGGTCCTGGGGTTCAAGCCAGGGCTGACGATGAACTGTGCCCCGGCCTCCACGGCGGCGTCTACCTGGGCTGCATTCAGCACCGTTCCGGCACCCACACACATGTCCGGGAAATTCTCGGTCATGGCCTTGATGGCGGCAGCCGCCGCATCCGTGCGGAAGGTCACCTCCGCGCAGGGCAGGCCACCTCCGCACAGGGCCTTGGCCAGAGGCACCGCATCCTCTGCACGGTCAATCTTTACCACGGGTACAATACCGATCTTACTCAGCTTCTCTAAAACTGCATTCATAATAACCTCTTTCCGGCAGACCGCAGACCCATCCGCGATACTGCGCTAATCAGTATTTGGAAGTTTTACTTCCCTCTTTAACATCTCTTATACTCACCGGCGGTTCGATTTTCCTTCCTGCACGTCACTTGCTGCCACAAGCCTCCGACATATGTCGCTGACTATACTTATGCAGCATGAGACATGCAGGAATCGGAAAAGCTTAGCGCCCGTCAGGATAATATCCTTTTACGTGCATGGCATTCAGTTTCCCTGTCGAGGCCGCAGCACAGGCCAGGCAGCCCTGCCGCTATGCGGGGCAACATTCCATATGCCCGCTTCAAGCCGTCCCTTCACATGCCTTACGCAAGAATTTCCTTCACACAGGCTGCCAGTCTGTCGCATTTACAATTGGCAAAGAAATATTCTTGGAACTTCTCGCCCGAAAGCGCGCCCTTAACCAGATCCCTGTCCAGCTTCTCAAGGATAGTCACCAGATCCACGTGGGTGATCTCCTTCACGCCGTCCAGAATCTTCTTGTTGCGCTGCTCCGGCTCCACCCTCTCCTTGGGGTAGCCACCGCCGCCGGGGGCACAGAACAGTTTTTCAAAAATATACTCCAGGTTCAACTCGCCTCCCCAGCCAAAATTCTCCGCAAAGGGCAGGGCCACACAGTTGCCGTCATTTACCTGGGAAAACAGATAAGCGTCCAGAGGGCTCTCTATATGTCCGCACAACACCCTGGGGAAGGAATTGCAGGCCAGCATGGCCCCCTCGCCGGTGCCGCAGCCGGTGATCACGTAGTCCGCCGCACCGCTGTTTAACAGTACCGCCGCCAGGATACCGTTCTGCACATAGGTCAGGGAATTCGGGTCCTCTGCACCGTACATGCCGTAATTGTACACCTGGTGGCCCATGGGCTCCACCACTTTTTTCAGAGTGCCGCAGATCATTTCGTTCTTAGCCGCCTGGCTGTTCTCATTGATCAATGCTATCTTCATGATATATCTCTCCTAACCTGGATAAACCAGAATCCACACTACTATTTTGCCGTTTTGCGCAGGATTTCTTTAGTATACTCATGAGCGGTCAGATTTTTCTTTACAGGCCCGTTCAGAATCCCGCTTATTCGGGCTGCTTGCCGATGTAGGCCAGGATGC
>CAMWSA010000144.1 GCA_947176785.1 uncultured Lachnospiraceae bacterium | reverse complement strand
GGATATGTTCAAATGGAAGCTGGAGGGCGTCAGCGCGGGCGATATTGCCGACCGTCTTACAACGGCGGGCATCCTTACACCGATGGACTACAAGCGTTCCCAAGGGATGCGCTACTCCACATCCTTCCGGGTAAAGGAAGAATCGGTTTGGGACGCACAAATGGTGCTGCGGATTCTGAAAAATCCGGTCTATATCGGCGTGTTGGAGCAGGGGCGCGTGACCACCCCCAGCTACCGGGTGAAGCGGCTGGTGAACAAGCCCCGCGAGGAATGGGCGGTGGTGGAAAACTGCCACGAGGCTATCATTGACCGCTACGATTTTGAGAGCGTCCAGAAGGTGCTTGCCCTGGACACCCGTACCAGCGTCAGCGGCAAGGCCGTGATCCGCGCCACCGGGGACATAATTGTGGACGGCTTTGTCAGCGGCGGCAGAATCGAGGCGGGCAACAATGTAATCCTGCGCAGCGGCGTCAATGCGGCGGACCAGGGCAGCATACAGGCGGGCAACCGCATTATGGGCAAGTTTTTTGAGCGGGCAAGGCTCACGGCCGGCAGTGATATTGAGGGTAATTACTTTCTGGACTGTATGGTTTACTCCGAGGGGAAAGTGACTGCCAAGGGCGGCAAGAGCCGTATCATGGGCGGAGAGATGACAGCCAGCGCAGGCGTCGAGGCCGGGATCATCGGCAACTACGGCAGCGCAGTAACCGCGGTAACAGTTGCCAATCTGTACGAACTGACCGAGCAGCTGCAGGACATTAAGGAACAGCAGAAGAAGGTGAGTTCAGAGCAGGAGAAGCTGGAGGAGGGCAGAGAGAAGCTGGAGAAGCTGATCGGGGAAGGTGCGGTATCCGATCAGAGGATCTATCAGAAAATCCTGCAGGCGGCTGCGATCAAGCAGAATGAATGGGCGATGCTGGAGCAGAGAATGGAACAACTGAAGACGGTGAAGAAAAATGCCATGCAGGCCAATGTGAAAGCACTTAAGGAACTGCGGCCCGGAACCAGCGTCACCATCAACGGCGTGACGAGGAAGATTACGGAGGCTTCGCCGGGTATGACGCTGACGGAAGAGGTTTTGCTGGGAAAGAAGAAATGAAGAGCTTGAGAGATCGCGGGCTGGACTGCGATACGCGGAAAAGAGGTAACCATGACGGAGAGAACGGAACTATTGATTGCAGGTAACGACGGGGAGAATCGCAAATTGCTGGGCGAACCTCTCGAGGATGCCTATGACATTATAGAGGCGGAAGACGGAAAACAGGTACTGGCGGAGATCCAGAAGAGGAGGAACGAGTTGGCGGGGGTGCTGCTGGACTGGGATATCCCTGTGGTCAGCGCCTATCAGATCCTGCAGGTCATGCAGTCCAAGGGGATGATGGAGCAGATCCAGGTGTTTATCACCACTGTGGAGCCTGACCCGGAGATTGACAGCAAGGTCTATAGCCTGGGAGCGGTGGCGGTGATCTGTAAACCCTACAATGTGGCTATGATACGGAAACAGATCCTGAGCCGGCTGGAAAGCGCTTCCCAGATCCGGCAGCTTCAGGAGGAAGTGGCGCAGAAGGACCGGCAGGTGGAAGAGAGCCGGAAGAAAATGGACGGCTTTTATGACAATCTGCTGGATGCCATCAGTGCTGTGATGGAATACCGGGTGTCGGAGTCGGACCAGCACGTCAGGCGGATCAAGGGGTTTGCCCGGATATTGGCGGTGGCCTATAAGAACGAGTTTCCCGACTGCGGCCTGAATGAGGATGAGATCAACCGGATTGTCAGGGGCTCCGTGATTCATGACCTGGGCAAGATTGCCGTGCCCGATGCCATTCTGTTAAACCCGGCAAAGCTTACGGAGGATGAGAAGCAGATCCTGAGAAGCCATACCACCAAAGGGGAGGAGATCATGCAGCTGCTGCGGGAGGTGCAGGATGAGGAACAGTTCCGGGTCTCCAGCGAAATCTGCCGCTGGCATCACGAGCGCCATGACGGCAGCGGGTATCCGGACGGGCTGGAAGGGGACGAAATCCCTTTGTCGGCCCAGATCGTATCCATCGTGGATGTGTATGACGAACTGGTGTCGGAGCGCATTTTCAAAAAACCCGTGGATAAGGAGACCGCATTTCGGAAGATTATGAACGGCGAGTGCGGTGCCTTTGCGCCAAAGCTTCTGCAATGCTTTGAGGCATCTAAAAAATTATTGGAACTGTATTCTGACAGTAACTGACAAGGCGCTGTGGGCGTGTTCTGCGCGGACCCACAGCGCTTATTTTATTTTTGCCCCTAAAGTATTTTCCCTTTTGTCCGATAAATTTAGTAACAGCAGCCGCCCGGGCGGTTGCATCACTCTGGAAAGGAGGAGTCGGATATGAGAATAGAGGCTTATAACCAGGTACAGCAAGTATATCAGGCACAGCGCGCAGGCAAGACACAGAAGTCTCCGTCGGCGTCCAGGACAGACAGATTGCAGATCAGCAGTTTTGGTAAGGATATTCAGATTGCCAAGGCCGCAGTTGCTTCTGCCCCTGATATTCGTGAGGAGTTTACGGCTCCGATCAAGGCGAGAATACAGGACGGGACCTATGAAGTGAGCAATGAAAGCTTTGCTGAGAAACTGATGGAGAAGTATAAGGAAATGAGGTAATTACCAGTGGCTAGTTTGATGGAAAACCTGATTGCAGTGCTACAGCAGGAATGCGTAGAGTACAACGGGCTGCTGGAATTATCCGGCCGTAAGACGCCTATCATCGTTGCGGGCGATCTAAATAATTTAGAGAAAATCACGGATGAAGAGCAGGAATGGGTAGGCAGGATCACCCATCTCGAAAAGAAGAGAGCGGAGATCACTGCCGACATTGCTGATGTGCTTAACAAGGATGTTAAAACGATGAAGCTGAGTGACCTGGTGCAGCTGCTGTCGGCCCGACCGGCGGAGCAGAAGCAGCTGGCGGACGCCTGTGACGGGCTCAGGGATATTGTGGGCCGGGTACAGGCTGCCAATGAGCGGAACAGGGACCTGATACAGCACAGCCTGGAACTGGTGGAGTTTGATATGAATCTCCTGCAGTCCATGCGGACTGCGCCACAGACGGCCAATTATAATCGGGAAGCATACAGTGCGGGCACGGCCATGGGGGTCATAAACCATGGGTTTGACGCGAAACAATAGTTAAGGCAGAGGTGATGTCATATGTCATTAATGAGCAGTTTATATGTAGGAGCATCCGGACTACAGACCAGTCAAAATGCGCTGAATACCACAGCGCATAATTTATCTAATGCGGATACAAAGGGTTATACCCGCCAGCAGGTCCAGCAGGCGAGCAGGCCCTATGTAACCCTGTCAACCAACCCGCATTCTGTTTCCAATCAGCAGACGGGTCTGGGAACTTTTTATTCCCATGTAAAACAGGTGAGAAATTATTTTCTGGATAAGGCATTTCGCAAGGAGTCCGGCAGGAGTATGTTCTACCAGGTGTCCGCGGAGACAATGGAAGAAGTGGAGAGCCTGCTGGGAGAACTGACCAAGGAATCCTTTCAGAAGGCCATGAGCGATTTGTGGACTTCCGTGCAGGAGTTGGTGAAAACCCCCTCCAGTTCCGTGTGCCAGGGATTGTTTGTGCAGCGCGCGGGAGAGTTTTTAGACCGTTCTGCCCGGATTTATAACAGCCTGTGCAGTTATCAGGACAACATGAACGAGAAGATCAGGCTGAATGTGATTAAAATCAATAAATATGGCAACCAGATCCTGAAGCTGAACGAGCAGATCCGCAATATCGAGGCGGGCGGTATTGAGCATGCCAATGACCTGAGGGATGCACGGAACCAGATACTGGACGAACTTGGGGAACTGGCGGATATCAATTTCGCGGAGAATGCGCACGGGGAAGTATCCGTGCAGATTGAGGGCGTGGACTTCGTGAAGGGCGATATGTGCTTTGAGATCGGGCTGTATGCGGATGAGACCACAGGCTTCTATACGCCGTTCTGGCCAATGAACGCAAAGTTTACGGAGCGGGCGGACGGTACCAGGGAATATAATATCGAGGGGGCAGCGGTGTTTGACTTAAGCCGTGAGATCTCCACGGATCTGGATACGGATATCGGCGGACTGAAGGCCATGCTGCATGCAAGAGGGGATCACCGGGCCGATTATACCGATATTGAAACCAATTATGACAATGTGTCCCAATCCATCATCATGAACATGCAGGCGGAGTTTGACCAGCTGATCCACAATGTGGCCAGCAAGCTCAACAGCATCCTGGCGGGGGCTGCCGGCGTCATGACTCCGGGAGAGAACGGCGTCAAGGATGTGGAAATCACCCTGGCGGACGGCACAGTGATGAAGGGAGTGAGCGCCTGCAAGGATGAGCCGGGCGGATACATGCGGCACGAGGACGGCAGCCCGATCCAGCTGTTTTCTAAGGTTACCACGCCGGGATACCAGAAGGTGACCGGGCAGGCGACCATAACGGTGGTGGATGAGGAAGGCAATGAATCCACAGAGACAATTCAGGGGGACTTCTGGGTATATACGGAGGAGCATCTGGGGAATCCTGACAAGGGGGATCCGATGCGTCCCGAGACGATCTACAGCCTGAAAAATATTCAGATTGATCAGGAACTGCAGCAGTCGCCCTCCATACTGGGCTTCATGAAGAACGGCGAAGAGGACAGAGCTACTGCGGAAGCGCTCAGCGGAGCTTTCAAGGAAAGCTGCTACACGCTGAACCCCAACGTGAATAAGACCAGTACGTTTCTGGAATATTACGATGATCTGGTAGCCCAGGTATCCAACAGCGGATATGCGTTCCGCAGCGTCCTGGCCGACCAGCAGAATACAGTGGAATCTACCAGTAATGCCCGGGAGCAGGTCGTAGGGGTGTCCTCCGAGGAGGAGTTGTCCAGCATGATCAAGTTCCAGAACGCCTACAATGCGTCCAGCCGGTATATCAACGCCATCAGTGAGATGCTGGAGCATATTATCACCACACTGGGCAGATAAGAAAAGCAGTATACAGAATGTGGAACCATATTAGGAGGATAGCGGAATGTCTTCACAGTTTTTTGGATTAAATATTGCATACAAGGGGCTATTGGCCAGCAATGCGAGCCTGAATACCACCGCCAACAACATTGCCAATGTGCAGACCGAAGGCTACAGCCGCCAGCAGGTCGTAGTGCAGGCCAGCCAGGCACTACGGGTGTTTGCGACTTACGGATGCGCCGGCGCGGGCGTGGATACGCTGGCTGTTGAGCGGATCAGGGATGAATTCTATGACACCAAGTACTGGGATAACAATGCCAATGCGGGTGAGTATGATATCAAGCAGTACTATATGAAGCAGTTCGAGGCATATTTTGACGATGACGGGAAGAGTACCGGGTTCAAGACCATCTTTGACAAGATGATGGTGGGCGGCCTGCAGGAGTGGAAGAAGGATCCCGGCAGCACCAATGCCAAGAAGCAGTTTATCGGCACCGTGGGCCAGCTGACAGAGTATTTCAACGGCCTGGCCGGGAACTTGCAGAAGATGCAGGCGGATCTCAATCAGGAGATCAAGACCAAGGTGGATGAGATCAACTCCCTGGCAGGGGAGATTGCCACTCTGGATAAGCAGATCAATGTGGTGGAACTCGCAGGCAGCAAGGCCAATGAACTGCGTGACCGCAGGACCCTGCTGTTAGACCAGCTGTCGCTGATCGTGGATGTGGAGGTGCGGGAGATCCCTATTGTGGACACAAACCAGCCCGACCGGGACACGGGGGCCCACCGCTTTATCGTGAAGATCGCTGGAGGCCAGACCCTGGTGGACGGCAACGAGTACAATGGGCTGGAGTGCAGGGCCAGGGCCAGCTATGAGAAGGTCAACCAGTCGGATATCGACGGCCTGTACGATGTCTACTGGAAAGACGGCCAGCAGTTTAATCTGTACAATACCGCCATGGGAGGCAACCTGCAGGGGCTGGTGCAGATGCGGGACGGCAACAACGGCGAGTATTTTAATGGTACGGTGAAGGAAACCGGCAGAATAGAGGCCAAGGACAGCCCGGACGGAAAGTATCATGATACGGTGACAATCAATGTGACCCAGGGATATTTGCAGGATCTCAATTTCTGCAATCTGTCGGAACAGGGCGGAAAAATTACTCTGGGCAACAGGGAGTACTACTATGACAGCTGGACCTACGAACGCAGCTATGACGAAAACGGAGAAGTGCAGTACAGCTATACCTTCACCCTGTCCGACAGTTCAAAGAATCCGGAGCGCCTGACGAATAACTGTACAGGCAAATTGGCCACTGTGGGAACCGGGCTGAAGTATCAGGGAGTGCCCTATTATATGAACCAGATGAATATCTGGATCCGTACTTTTGCCCAGAAATTTAACGATACTCTGAAGAGCGGATATAATGCCTACGATAATCTGGGCTGTAATCTGCTGACAGGAGATATGCCTGCCGTGGACGGCCAGTTCAATTTTGTGGACGATTTCCGGTATGATACCTGCCAGGCCAGGTATGACGCGGTATATCAGAAGACATATGACGAGGAGATAGAAAAGGTTACATCGGCAGGAGGCACTGTGACCCCCGCAGTCGAAGAGGCGGCCAGGGAAGAGGCCCGGAAGGCAGCCGAGGCGGCGTCCACCGTCAAAGTGTCCGACCATGACGACAGCTACTATCGGTTGACGGCCATGAATTTCAATGTGTCCGCAGCCGTGGAGCAAGACCCGGATCTGTTGTCGCACCGCTATGTCAAGGGAGACGGCCCGGAACAGGATGTTTTGCTGGATGACTTGAAGGCTATCGCCACCGACAAGGAGAAGATGAGTTTCAGGGGCGGCACGGCTTCCGAGTTCCTGCAGTGCATTCTGGGGGATGTGGCACTCAATGCCAGCCGGGCCTACACATTCCAGAAAAATTTCAGCGATATCAGCGAGATTATCAACACCCAGCGTCTGTCCATCTCCGGTGTGGACGAGGACGAGGAGGCTGTAAACCTGGTAAAATACCAGCATGCGTATGGGCTGTCCTCCAAGATGATCCAGGTGCTGACGGAGGTCTATGACAGGCTGATCCTGGAGACCGGCGTATAGGGAAGAACGGAAGGAATGAGGTAAGACAATGAGAATAACAAACAAGATCATGCAGAACAACAATCTGTCAAATATCAATACCAACAAGATATTGCAGGATCAACTCAGTACCCAGTGGTCCACGGGAAAGAAGATCAACCGTCCCTCCGATGACCCTGTGGTGGCAATTCGTGCGCTGCGTCTGCGGAGCAATGTTACGGAGGTAACCCAGTACTACAGCAAGAACATTCCCGATGCGGAGAGTTGGCTGAACGTGACGGAGGAGGCGCTGAAAAACCTGGCGGAGGTGATAACCGCCATGCAGAAGCAGTGTACCAAGGGGTCCAACGGGGACCTGAAAACCTCTGACCGACAGACTATTATAGAACAGCTTAAAGCCCTGGCGGACGAGGTGTACAGCACCGGTGATGCGGATTACGCAGGCCGCTATGTGTTCACCGGCTACCGCACGAGCACTTCCCTGAGTTTTCCCAACGCCACGGAGAAGCATTACAGCATCACGGAGCAGTTGAGTAAGAGCGACATAGATCAGGTGACGATCATCACTACCCAGGGTGCCGGCGGCGTGGATGTGATGGACATGACGGCCAATAATTGCCTTGATACCAAATACGATGTCCTGAATAAAGACGATATACAGCAGGTGGATGTCTATAGGTTTCAGCTGGCTTATGGAAATTGCAACGACACCTTGCCTGTGCTGAGCTATCAGGAGCGGCAGCCGGACGGCACCTATCAGACGAAGAACATCACTCCCATCGTAACCAAGCATGACTATGAATCCCCTTATCAGGCGGCAGCAGCTGCGGCGGACGGGGCGGTCTACGTGCCGGAGACAGGGGAACTGCTTTTGTCCAAGGACGCCTATGACAAACTGATGGAGACCAAGGACAATGCGGCTACCGCGGATACCAATGAGGGAGAGATCCAAATCACCTATGAGAAATCCAATTGGAGCAAGGGGGATTTGCGCCCGGAACACTATTTTTACTGTAAGTCCGATCCGGGTGACGCGGAGAAGGAGATCATCTATAACGAGAGTTACCTGACCTCCAATGTGGAGCATCAGGACATCGAGTATGATGTGGGATTTAACCAGACAATACGAATCAACTCCACTGCGGACGAGTGCTTTAAGCACGGCATCGGCAGAGATGTGGAGGATCTGATAAACGCCATGCAGGACGTGGTGGATACGGAGAAGATCGTGGCAGACCTGACCAACCTGTTGAATGAATCCACCGGTGCCGCTGCGGATACAATCCAGAAGAGGCTGGATGTGGCCCAGAAGGTGCTGGATATGAAAAAAGACAAGGCGCAGAGGATGTTTGAGCATGGCATTACCCTGACGCAGGGTTATCTGGATGACACCAACGTGAGCCTGACCAATGTGGGTACCCGCAGCAGGAAGCTGGAACTCATTGAGAACCGTATGCAGTCACAGAAGACCACCTTTGAGACGCTGAAAAGCGAGAACGAGGATATTGATATGGCTGAGGTTATCATCAACCTGACCAGTGCCAAGCTGACCTACGAGGCATCCCTGATGGCCACGGGAAAAGTGGCGCAGATCAGCCTGCTGAATTATCTGTAAGGGAATAAG
>CAMWSA010000143.1 GCA_947176785.1 uncultured Lachnospiraceae bacterium | reverse complement strand
ATCCATACAAAAGAACCATGCTTATTATACCTTTAATTTATCTCCATGTCACTCTTTTTTTTCTCTGCAACATAGGTTATAATTTCTCTATACAGATCATTTATACGCAAGAAGGCTAAAATCTCCTATTCCATCCCGGCACATGCCGCATAATCGGACAACATGTGCCGCGCAGGAAGGAAAAGCGAATCCTTCGTCAGTATAAATACCGGAACTCAAAATAGAAATGAGATGCACTTATGGAAATTGAACGCAAATTTACATTAAAATCCCTTCCCGCCGACCTGGAGAGTTATCCCAGCCTTCACATAGAGCAGGCATATCTGTCCACTAACCCGGTGGTGCGGGTGCGCAAAGAGAACGATGAATATTATATGACTTACAAGGGCAGCGGTATGATGGCCAGGGAGGAACACAACCTATGGCTCAGCAAGGAAGCCTATTACCATCTGCGGGACAAGGCGGACGGCAGGATTCTGTCCAAGACCCGCTATCTGATCCCCCTTAATAATCCCGGGTTTAAACCCGGATTTCCCGCCCCGCCAAGGGACTACAGCCTGACCATCGAACTGGATGTATTCGAGGGGGAACTGGCCTCCCTGGTGTTGGCCGAGGTAGAGTTTGGCAGCACCGAGGCTGCCCAGTCCTTCCTGCCCCCGGATTGGTTTGACCAGGATGTCACCTACTGCAAGGAATATCATAACTCTTATATGGCCCTGCATGACCTGGAAGAATTCATGCCGGGACGTTGAAATGCCCTTTAGGCCAGGCCGGTCTGCATATGGGCTTGCCGGGGGCCTGACAGGGAAAGCTGGCGTATGACCGCTGTAAGATTCTTTTAGAGAACATAAACAGATAACAGGCGCTTGCCCTTGGCCTTACGGCCACGGGCAGGCTCTTTTATTTCCTCTGGAAATTTTATGAAGCAGGCTTACAAAACCGGCTATTCGTGAATAAACAGCTGGAACTGTATTCCTCTTTTGAGAACTGTATAGCATTTTTTACTGTCCATCCCGCTTTTGCATATGTCTATAGACTCCTGTCTATCAGCTTAATTAGTTCCTATTGTTGTAGAGATGGCCTTGACTGCATTTAATTGACCATACCTGTTATTGCTGTTAGAATTTCATATACATTCCACATTTGTGTGCTACACTACCCCCAAGGAGGTGCTACAATGGCAACATTATTGATTGTTGAGGATGACCGCAAGACCAACGATGCGATGTGCGAATATCTAAAACCCGCAGGCCACCGTGTTATCCCGGCCTATGACGGCGGGGAGGCATTACAGCTTTTTCATGAGAACAGCATTGATCTTGTTGTGTTGGACATTATGCTGCCCCATATCAGCGGCCTGTCCGTCCTGCATGAGATACGGCGGACAAGCATAACGCCCGTTCTGATACTCACAGCTATTGAGGACGAGTATACCCAGATTATGAGCTTTGACGAGCAGGCCGACGATTACATGACAAAGCCTTTTTCCATGGTGCTGCTGGGGAAGCGGATTACCGCGCTCCTGCGGCGGAGCGGGCAAGCCCCGCAGCCGCGGACAATGGCATTTGGCGATGTAACCGTTGATTTTTCCGGCTATACTGCCAGCGACAGCGCCGGGAAAATCGACATCATGCCCAAGGAAATTGACTTGCTCCGGCTGCTGGTGGAACACAGGGGGCTGGTATTGACCCGCTCACAGATTTTGGACGAGCTTTGGGGTGCCGACTATCCGATCATCGACCGAACCGTGGACACCTACATCAAAAATATACGGAAAAAGCTGCGGCTTGACTGTATCGTGACAGTCAAGGGCATCGGCTATAAATATGAGGTACAGCCATGAAACAATTAAAACTATTTCCGAAAATCTTTCTCTACACCTTGGGTATTATGCTTTTTATTGTTGTTATGACCCACGGGCTGATCTATCTGCTTGCGCCGCGGATGCAGTTTGATTTTGGAGGTTCAAAAGACGTAACGGACAATGTTATAATCAGTATCAATCAAGCAAAATTTGTAGCGGATGCGGTGCTGAGAGCCCTGCCTGTTTCTTTAAGCTGCTCCCTGCTGATTTCGGTTATATGCTCCCTGTTATTCTCCAAAGCGATCGCTGGCCCAATCAAGAGGATTTCCGCAACAACGGAACAAATGATGAAATTAGACCACGGGGCGAATTGCCCCATTCATACAAAAGATGAAATTGGAACGCTGGCGCAGAATATCAATGACCTGTATTGCAATCTTCTGTCCACCATTGAGCATTTGGAACGGGAAAAGGACGCTGTGCGCGATATGGAGCGGGCCAAGGCGGACTTTCTGCGGGCGGCATCCCATGAACTGAAAACGCCTGTGACCGCGCTGAACGCCACCCTGGAAAATATGATTTTAGGTGTGGGGAAATATCAGGACTATGCCGTCTATCTCCCGGAGTGCAAAGAAATGGTAGAGCAGCTTTCCGGGATGATACATGAAATTTTGGAAGCCTCCAAGCTGAATTTGACCGCCGAACCGCCGAAGCCGGTTGATGTGCCCGGGCTGTTAGCGGAACTTTGCAAGCCCTATCAGCTGATTGCGGCGACACATCAAATTCCTTTTTCTCTCGATCTGCCGGAACAATTTCCTGCGATGCTCCCAGCCGGCCCGTTCAGCAAGGCGGTATCGAATGTCCTCGCCAATGCGGTTGCCTATACAGAGGCAGGGAAAACCGTTTCCGTCTATATGGAGGGTCGCAGCCTTGTGGTCGAAAATGAGTGTGACCCTATCCCTGTCAGTGAAATCCGCCGTTTGTTTGAACCGTTTTACCGCCCCGACTTTTCCCGGAGCCGAGACAGCGGCGGCAACGGCTTGGGCCTCTACATTGCAGACACGCTTTTGACTGCTATGAACATTCCCTATTCTTTTGCGCCCATGAAGTCCCCGCCGGGGATGTGCTTTACCATACGGCTATAAACACAAAAACGCCCCACCGGGGAGGTTTTTATTTCTACAATAATTCCATATACGTTTCATACCCATTCCACATGAGAGAACTATTCTAAAGATGCGTTCAGAAGAACAGCACAGCAATATGGAGGTATCAAACCATGAGCATTTTCAAAAGGGCGTTTTTATACGTCACGCGGAAACGGGGGAAAACCATTCTCCTGTTTGCCATTCTGCTGATTATGGCAACCTTTGTCTTGACGGGCCTTTCCATCTGGAAAGCATCGAAGGCTGCGCAGCTCGACCTGCGGCAGAGCATGGGCGGCAAATTTGACGTTTTCCCGGATTGGGAAAACAGCCCCTATGTCGTCAAGGAAACTGTCAAGGATAGCGAGGTGGACGAGGAAACCGGCAAAACATCAAACAGTTATCTCATGTATTCCACCCTGCAATTCACCCCGGAAAATATCACCGCCATCAAGGGTGTTCCCGGGGTCAAGTATTGCAGCGCACGGCTGGAAGATCTTCTTCCCTTTGATGGGCTTTCCCTGTTTCCCGGCACACTCCCAACCGATGCAAAATACCAGGGCTGCACAAAAGTGTTGGGGGTCTGTGACACGCAGGACGACCAGCTTTTCACAACCGGTACGCTGACGCTGTCAGAGGGGCGGCACATCTCTGCTGATGATGTCCATACGGCAATCATCAGCCGGGACTTGGCAGAACGAAACGAACTGAACATCGGGGGATATCTCACAGCTCATAGTTACAGTACGGAAGCTCAGGGATTTACCGGGCCAGAAATTAAAGTGCAGATCATCGGGCTGTTCACCTCTGATGCGGTGGAACGGTTTGGGGAAATGGTCACGACCTACGACATGATCCAGAACAGGGTTTTTGTGGATTCTCAGACAGCCAAAGAGATGGACAGCGGAGGGATTAACTACGGTTTTTCCGCACTCTATGTCACCATAGATGACCCTCAGGACATGGCGCGGGTGGTGGACGACGTAAAAGCCCTGCCGGGAATTGACTGGAAAGCCTTTACTGTTGAGGTGGACAACGAAGCCTACGAAAACGCCGCCGCTCCGCTGGCTGCGCTGAATGAACTGGTGGTGACCCTGCTGGTGGTTATCATCGTTGTCAGCGCCGTCATTCTTGCCCTCATTCTGACCCTTTGGACAAAGACCCGTATCCACGAGATCGGCGTGTTCCTGTCTGTGGGTATCAGGAAATCGGCCATCATCGGGCAGTATTTGATTGAGGTGCTGCTAATCGCTATCCTTGCCTTTGGCCTTTCCTACTTTACCAGCAACGCCGTGGCGGGGCAAATTGGCAACCACCTGCTGGATCAGAGTATGCAGACCTCGTCAGAGGACGAAAACGGTGTTTCTGCCGCAGCTGCCGCTGTTGATGTGGGCACGGACAATCTGGTTCAAAAGCCCCTGCCTACAGAAAACGGCATCCAGGTTTCTGTTGGGCT
This sequence comes from uncultured Lachnospiraceae bacterium, assembly GCA_947176785.1. Taxonomy (GTDB): domain Bacteria; phylum Bacillota; class Clostridia; order Lachnospirales; family Lachnospiraceae; genus Acetatifactor. The sequence continues at coordinate 4,310 of CAMWSA010000143.1, read as the reverse complement.
GGACAACCTTGCCCAACTCTATCTGATTGGCCTTTCCATCATCATTGTGGCCGTCAGTGCATCGTCCATCACGGTCATGCGGCTGAAACCCCGTGAAATTCTGTCTGAAATGAGCTAAAGGAGGGACTGTCCCGGGAACCTGGACGTCGACACCGCTGAAGAAATCACGGCCATTTTGAAAGAGAGCGCCCAGGCTCCCGCTTTCCCTGCTCCGCTATATTCTCCCATAGATTACGGCAAGCTCTCTGATTCTCTCCGCCAGCTGAGATGTTGCCGCCCCCGGCAGCATCCGCCACTCCCAATTGCCGCCCAGGGTAGAGGGTGTGTTGATCCTCCCCCCATTGTCCAGTTCCAGGTAGTCCTGCATGGGAATCACGGCCGTGTCCGCCACGCTGGCAAAGGCCGCCCGGATAAAGTACCAGGGGATATCCTTGTTTCCCCGGATATCCAGATATTTCCTCACGCTGCGCCGGACTCCGGCTTTCAGGCCCTTATACCAGCCCAGGATCGTCTCATTGTCATGGGTGCCGGTGTACACAATGCAATTCCGGGTATAATTATGGGGCAGATAGGCATTGTCCGCACCATCCCCGAAGCCGAACTGTAAAATCTTCATGCCGGGGTATCCCGTCTTTTTCACCAGGGCAATGACTTCTTTGGTCAAAAAGCCCAGATCCTCCGCAATCACATCCATATCCCCCAGAGCCTCTTTTAACGCCCGGAACAGATCGTACCCCGGCCCCTTGACCCAATGGCCATACTGGGCTGTTTCATCCCCATAGGGCACGAACCAGTAGGACTCAAATCCCCGGAAATGATCAATGCGCACCACATCATACAGACGGTAGCAGTAGGCGATGCGGCTGATCCACCAGGCATACCCCGTCTCCCTGTGATACTCCCAGCGGTACAGCGGGTTACCCCACAGCTGTCCGGTGATGCTGAAGGAATCCGGCGGGCAGCCTGCCACACCTATGGGCATATTGTCCCGGTCCAGCTGGAACAGTTCCGGGGTAGCCCAGGTGTCCGCGCTGTCAAAAGCCACATAGATGGGAATATCCCCCACGATACGAATGCCCTTCCCATTGGCATAAGCCTTCAGCGCCTTCCACTGGGTTGTGAAAAGGTATTGCTGGAACTGGTAAAAGCCGATCTCCTCCGCCAGCTTTTCCCTGTACTTTTTCAGCGCCGCAGGCTTTCTCAGGCGAATGTCCTCATCCCACTCCACCCAGCACACATACTTAAAATGGCTCTTCACCGCCATGTACAGGGCATAATCCGGCAGCCAGCCCTCATTTTCCTTTACAAAATCCAGATAGCTCTGCTCCAGCAGCAAGCCACCTTCCTGTGCTTTCCCATAGGCTTTGCGCAGAAGCCTGAACCTTGTGAGCCAGATTTTCTCATAGTCCACATAGGCGGGATCGCTGCCATAGTCCACGGCCTCGCACTCTTCTTCCGTCAGATACCCCTCCCGGATCAGCGCCTCCAGATCAATGTAATAGGGATTTCCCGCAAAAGTGGAAAAGGACTGATACGGGGAATCACCGTAGCTGGTGGGACCCAGAGGCAGAATCTGCCACAGCTTCTGCCCCGCCTCCTCCAGAAAATCCACGAAGGCATAGGCTTCTTTGGAAAAACCGCCGATTCCGAATCTGGAAGGGATACTGGATATGGGCATCAATATCCCGCTCTGCCGCCTGGAAGCTTTTTTATTTCTCTTCGTATTTGTTGCCATATATATTTCCTCTGCTCTTTTTTCCAAATATGCTGAATACTTTCCGATGCCTGCATAACGCAGGCTTGCCTGTGATATTGCACCAATCCGTATTGGAAGCGGTGCTTGGCTGTACTTCCAGGCTTCCCTCCTGCCAGGTTATGCACTTTTACCGCATCTGATTCCGGAGTTTCCTCTGTCCATGCATTACTCTGGCAGAGAAGCCATCCGCCTCCGTTATTTCAGTTTCCAGATATCCTCATTGTACTCGGCGATGGTTCTGTCGGAGGAGAAGAATCCTGCCTTGGCAATGTTCACCAGGCTCATGCGCTTCCACTTGGCCCTGTCCTCATAATCCTTAAACGCCTTGTCTTTCACCTTGATATAATCCCGCAGATCCAGCAGCGTCATGAACCAGTCTTTGTTCAGAAGCTCATTGTAGAGGCGCTCCAGATTTTCCTTATGGCCCACCGCCATGGCCTGCTCGCCCACGATGAAGTCCACCGCCTCCCTGATAACCTTGCTGCCCCTGTAATATTTCCTGGACTTGTAGTCCGCATTGGCGTAATGGGCGATGACCGCATCAGATTTCTCTCCAAAGATATAGATATTGTCGTCTCCCACTAACTCGTGGATCTCCACATTGGCACCGTCGCTGGTGCCCAGGGTCACGGCACCGTTCAGCATGAACTTCATATTGCCGGTGCCGCTGGCCTCCTTGCTGGCCAAAGAGATCTGCTCGGAAATGTCACAGGCCGGAATCAGCTTCTCCGCATAACTCACATTGTAGTTCTCCACCATAACCACTTTCATATAAGGAGCCACGTCAGGATCTTTATTCACGATTTCCTGCAATACCAGGATCAGATGAATGATATCCTGGGCAATCACGTAGGCCGGAGCCGCCTTGGCACCGAAGATAAAGGTGATGGGGCGCTTGGGAAGCTTTCCTTTTTTGATCTCCAGATATTTGTGGATAATGTACAGGGCATTCATCTGCTGGCGCTTATACTCGTGCAGTCTCTTGACCTGGATGTCGAATATGGAATCCGGATTGAGTTCCACGCCCTCCTTCTCCCGAATATAGGCAGCCAGGGCCTCCTTTTTCTCCCTCTTGATAGCGGCGATGGCATCCAGCGTGTCCTCGTCGTCCTTGAATTCCAGCAGCTTCTCCAGCTGATCCGCATCTTTCTTAAAGCCGCCGCCAATCTTTTCCTCCAACAGGGCCGTCAGTTCCTTGTTGCAGGACAGCAGCCAGCGCCGGAAAGTGATGCCGTTGGTCTTATTGTTGAATTTGGCGGGATAGAGCTTATAAAATTCGTTTAACTCCGTCTCTTTCAGGATCTCTGTGTGGATAGCCGCCACACCGTTGACCGAGAAGCCGTAATGGATATCAATGTGGGCCATATGCACTCTCTCGTCCTTGTCAATGATCTGTACCTTTTCTTCAGGATAGCGCTCCCGCACACGCGCATCCAGCTCCCTGATAATGGGCACCAGCTGGGGTACCACTTTCTCCAGGTATGCCAGGGGCCACTTTTCCAGTGCCTCCGCCAGTATCGTATGGTTGGTGTATGCACAGGTCCTGCTGACCACGCTGATTGCCTCATCCATGGTAAAGCCCTTGTCCTCCGTAAGAATGCGGATCAACTCCGGTATCACCATGGTAGGATGTGTGTCGTTGATCTGGATCACCGCATGCTCGTTCATCTGATGCAGGTCATAGCCCTTGGCCTCCAACTCCTCCAGAATCAGCTGTGCGCCGTTGCTGACCATGAAATACTGCTGGTAAATCCTCAACAGATGCCCCGCCTCATCGGAATCATCCGGATACAAGAACAGGGTCAGATTTTTGGCAATCTCGGTCTTATCGAAGTCAATTCCCTCTTCCACGATGGTCTCATCCACACTCTCAATATCAAAGAGGTGAAGCTTGTTGATGCCGTTCTCATAACCCGCCACGTCAATATCATACAGACGGCTCTTCACCTTCTTCTTGCCGAACATCACCGTGTAGGCGGTATCAGTTTTGGTCAGCCAGGACTGCTTTTCGATCCACTCATTTTTCTCCGCAGTCTGCAAATTGTCCTGGAATACCTGCTTAAACAGGCCGAAATGGTAGTTTAAGCCGATGCCGTCCCCGGGTAGTCCCAGAGACGCAATGGAATCCAGAAAGCAGGCCGCCAGCCGGCCCAGGCCGCCGTTGCCCAGAGAGGGCTCCGGCTCCGCCTCCTCAATCTCTGCCAGACTCTTGCCCTTGGCCGCCAAAAGCTCCCCCATCTCCTCATACACCTTCAAATTGATCAGGTTGTTGCTCAACAATTTGCCGATCAGAAATTCCGCAGAGATATAGTACACCTTCTTCTCCCCGCTGATGACAGGCTTCTCTGCCATCAGATCCTTGGTCACGTTCAGAACGCAGTAGTACAGTTCCCGGCTGTCACAGTCAGCAATCTCCTTTTTGTAAAGCTTCTTCGTCCACTTTTGTAATCTTTCCTCCAAAGTCATTTTGTGTCTTACTCCTTTCTTATTTTGAGTTTCTAGGTAATTGCGAAACCTCCTTTTAAGTAACAGGGAGTGGGCAATATATACAAAA
>CAMWSA010000142.1 GCA_947176785.1 uncultured Lachnospiraceae bacterium | reverse complement strand
GCCATACGCTTTCTAATTCCAGAAAAACGCTGCCATAAGGAAATTCCCAAAGCCCTATTCCATCCTGTGTCCGGATTTCCTCCTCCCCCCCCCTGCCGTCTCTGTAATATGCCTGAAAATTGCGGAGGGACAGTATGCCAAACCGGTTTCCCTGCTCTTGGTACTCCAGCAGAACCAACTCCATCTGAGGTTCTTCCGCCAGCCGGGCCACCACTTCCCGCACCACTCTCTGGATGCCGCTTATGAAATTTACATGCATCAAGTTACTGACATCAATAAAAACTTTCATATCTACCTCTCCCGGCATGCTTCAGAATCTTCCTTGCCATCAATAACAGGTCAAGACTTCATCAATAGTTTCATTACCAGCTTTTTTAGGGGTACCTTGATGCCAAGAGGCAGCCCACGGCTCATCCGATAGCCCACGGACAGAATCCGCTGCTTTATACTTCTTCGGGCATGTCCCTGTATTGTATCCTCAGCTGCATAGATATTCCCCCGGATTACCCTGCCCTTCGCCGCCACCTCCGGGCTGTCCGACAGACAGTCCATCACGGCCTTGCGGTATGCCCAGTCGGACAGCTCTGTTCTTGACAGCCACTCCCGGAGAACCGCCTGGTCCGGCAGACTTCCCAACAGTCCATAATAGGCCATCTGTAGAAACTCCGTCCGGTCAGCCTCCATCAAGTCCTGCACATCCAATACCCCTGGCGTGCAGGTATTAATATACCATGCCACCCGAACCCCAGGCAGCTGCACGCCGCTTCCGCCAGCCTTGATATTCTGCTGTACCAACTCATATGCCCGCTCAAATTTATGAAATGCTTCTGTCATGCGCCTATTCCTCTTTCCATAGTGTCAAGCCCGGTATTAACTGCGTATAGCCCACGACAAACCGTGGATCCATATCATAATAATATATCACAGCATCCGGATCAGGCTGAAAACCTTCCCTTTCCCATACATAAATCGTATCGTTCTCCAGGCTTTCCCGGATTTCATCCTGTGGGAGAGTATCCTCCCCCTGGTCTCTCGCAAAAGTAAATTTATTTGTAGACACGCCTCTGTCCATGGCCCAGAAAACCAGATCACAATACTTATCCATTGAATAATCGCCCATGATCGCAAGATGCCTGGCCTCTCCTTCCTTTAAAAGAGAATCCCATTCCTCTTGGAGTAAAGCAGCGTAATATGTATAGTTTGTCGTCCACAAGCTATGCTTTTCCGCTACATAGCCGCTCAAGTCCACCAGCTGCAGTATAAGCGCAGCTGACAGGACAATGCTCTTGCGCCTGACGCTCACTACTCTATAGTCTCCGCATATAGCAAATAGAAAGAACAAATACACACATATCCAGGCAATCCTTCCCGACGCCCTGAAGGTTCCCCAAACCTTCAGCATAAAAGAATGCACTATGAAATGCTTGATAATCTCGTCTCCAAAAGTAATTGTAGGAAATACCGACAGTATAAGAGCAATGCCAAACGCCAGGAATGCCCCCGCCCCCAATGGACTGTATTTCCTGAAGCTTTTCCTGTTGCTTTTCACTGCAAGCTCTATCCCTGTACATAACAGCATAAACAGAATGCCTGCGCCCAGATAAGAGAAGCCTTCATACTGTGTGTCCAGCTGCGCATATGTTCTCAGCAGCTGTCCATGCCATTGCGGATTAATAAAGCCATTCAAATTCAAGCTATATGCCCCAATACCGCCATTAGTCGCCGACATGCCCGAGGAAAAGCCTCCCAACAGGGCAACTATAATAGCCGCAGCACCCACAAAAGCAGTCAGATAACCTATTGCCTTCAAAAAGCGCATAAAGAAATTATCTGCCCGGTCCTCCATTACCTCTACCAGCAGGAAGCCTGCCAAAACAATACCGCACATCAAAAGTAAATACAGATGCACTGCGCTGGATACGGCTCCCAGAGACATCCACAACAATATTTTTTTACGATAGCACATGCGATCCCGATAGATCAGTAAGCAGATTGCCCACAGGATCAACCAGTGTCCCGCTAATGCCGTGTGTGCGAACATCCGCTGTAAAACCTGGAAGGATAAAATGTAGAACACACTTCCCATAACAACCTGAATATTGGTCTTCAAGTATTTTTGGAGGATTTTTGCGGAGAAAGCGCCATTCAGCACAAAGGTAAGTAATCCCCACATGCCGAAATATTGAAATCTGCCTGGCAGCAAGGGGGACAATAATTTAAAGAAAACAGCCAATAATGGGATGGAATCCGTAAATATGATACTGGTTTTCATCGGGTATGACAGCTGATCCGTAAGACCAATCGGAAAAAACCATTGCGAATTCCGATATGCCACCCACCCCAGATAATGTTGCGGCCGGTCTCCGCCGGTGATAAGCCAGTCCACATACACCGGGTTCAATATATGTACACCATAGATGCAAATAAACAGAAAAGCACCTATGGACATTGCTGACAGTATAGCTATATTCTTTTTTACCCATTCTTTCATTGTCAAACCAGGATCCTCCTCATACGCTCACAGCACTGCGCCCAGCCGGCAGGCCGATACCCCTTCAGGCCCTCTTTCCTCCGTCGGTATCTCTCCTCGTCCTCATACTCCATAACCACCCGGCACAGGTCCGCCGCATCGTCCTGCCTGAACCAGTCACAATATTCCCCCGCCACCTCTCTGGATACAGGGATATCCGCCGCGATTACCGGGGTGCCTCTCTGGACAGACTCCAGAAGAGGCAGCCCAAAGCCCTCCGCATAACTGCAGAAAGCCAGGAAACGGGCGTGCTGATACAGATAGTCGATGGCGTCATCCCCCAGGCCGTCAAAATGAAAAATGCCGCGGTTATAATCCGGATGGGCATGAAGCGCACGTTCAAATTCTTCCATATGCCAGCCCATATATCCGGCCAGGATGATATGATATCCGGCCTGCCTTAAGCCCATGTCATAGGCTTGCAGAAGAAGCCTGTGGTTTTTGCGGGGCTCTATGGTGCCCACCATCAGAATATAGGGGGAACTGCCCGCCGCCTGCCTGACATTTTCAGGAATCTCCGCCTCCGATACCTGCTGCCGCTGTCGGAAATCCGCCCCCAGCGGCACCACATGGTAAGGCGGCAATGGGATTTCCAGACGCTCCGCCAGCCGCTGCAATTCGTCCGCTGTCGCCTGGGCATTCACGATCATCTGATCCGCATACTGCAAATGGGCACCGAGATAGTCCATAAACTGATATACCCCCCGCTCCAGGCAATATTGAGGATGGGTGACGGAGATAATGTCATAGATATGGACCACAATGCGCACCCCCTGTCTTTTCAGGAGCGGCAGCAGGAAGCTGCGTCTCACCCGGCACATCCACACTGCGTCCAGTTCAAAGAATACATCTCCCCGGCCCATATCCTGAACTGCCTGCTTTCTTTTGGTGATCATCCGGTTTTTGACCCCCCGGTGCTGCCTGTAATACCGGATAAAACGCTGATTATCAATGATATGGTAGGCATCCTCCCTGGCATTGTAATGGAGCAGGACGATATCCTGCTTCCCGCTCTCCAGCAGATGCAGGATAATTTCCCTGGTCACCCGCTGTATCCCGGTTATGAAAGTGGCAAGCGTCAACACACTGATATCAATGTAAATCTTCATATAAACACCTTTCTGATGAGTTTCTGAAGCGGCATGGGAAGTCTCTTGCCAAGCTCCCTCAGAAAAGCTTTGTCCGTAAGGCCGTACAGGGCACCCATGCAATGATACCTGATCCCCCTTTTCTGCTCAAAATAGGGATTGTGAACCAGCCGGATCTGATTGATAGCCACTACGCTGGATCCGGCCACGCTCCGAAGCACCTCCTCCTGAAACTGCTTTTGGGGTTCTCCATAGCGCCCCTCCCAGAAAGCCACTGTCCTTTCCTCCGGCAGGCGCTTCAGCGCAGCGGCGTGTACCGCCTGCATGAAAACCGGGTTGGGCAGTTCCAGATACCGGGATACATCAATTTCCTGTGGATGGGCTTCCACCTCACACAGAAAAGTCTCTCTCTCATAGGGGAATTTGACACCGGCAGCCTCCATGTTACCCTGCACCACGTCATACAATCTGCCATATATATCCTGTCCTGCCATCTCCTCCACGCAGCCACCGCCTCTCCTTGCCCTGCAGGCCATACCTCTTATTTATACTCGCAAGCAATTGGTTTTTCCTTCCTGTACGTCACATGCTGTCCGGTTATGCAGGCCAGTGCTTTCCTTTATACCCGCAAGCGATTGGTTTTTCCCTCCTGCACGTCACATGCTGCCCGGTTATGCAGGCCAGTGCTTTCCTTTATACCCGCAAGCGATTGGTTTTTCCCTCCTGCACATCACATGCTGCCCGGTTATGCAGCATGGGCGGGCAGGAAGGAAAATCTAACCGCTCGTGAGTATAGTATAATCAGCGTTTCGCTTCCGTCCGCGCCTGCTCCGCCACTCTCTGCCACAGCTGCTGATACTGACGCACGATATTCTCCGGCTCATATTCCGGAAAATCCTCCCGCTGCCGCGGCAATTGTCCCGCCTGCTGAATCCGTTCCTGCCACCTGGCCGGATCAAAGGGTTCGTCCACATAGACCGCCCGTCCCCGGGTGATCTCCTCCAGACAGGAGCATCTGGTCATAACCACTCTCTTCCCCCGGCGCATGGCCTCTATGGGGGGCATTCCAAAGCCCTCAAAAATACTGGGAAACAAAAACAGTCGGCAGTGTTCATACAGGTAATCAAGTTCCCGGTCCGACACAAATCCGGTCAGCACCACCTGGCGGGCAATGCCGTATTGCTCCAACTTCTCCTCCAGCTGCCGTACATTACCGCCCACACCGCTGATTACCAGCCGGCGTTCTCCCCATATCCCCTGCAGACACATCCGCCGCACCGCCTGAAGCAGAGTATCCAGATTCTTGTGGGGCAGCAGCGAACTGACACAATAGTCATACTCCTGCTCTGCCAGAGCCAGAATCTGAGGGCGAAGCTCCTGGCTCTCTTCTGTCCGCATATCCCCGGCCCGGAGAGGTTCCTCCTCCAAATTCTCTCTATCCAATCCATGCCTGCGATCCGGAATGGGGACATACATGACTTGCAGCCTGTTCCTCGCCCAGGGAAAATGCCGTTCCAGATCCCTGCGGCAAAACTCGGAATCCGTCAATATCCGGCGGCCTCTCCGGCAGGCATGTCTCCATTCATAGCGCAAAAACATTCTGCGGGGCAGGGAAAAATACCGGGGATAGTGCATGGCCTGCAGGTCATGGATCACACACACATAAGGAATCCTGCTTCCCCAGGTCCAGGGCATACTGTACACCGGGATAAACATAATATCAATCTGCCGCCGCCGGGCCAGCCGGGACAGATGCAGATTCTCCCACAGAATGCGCCGGGGCTGGCTGGCGCTGGCCGTCGGGCAGATACAGAGCCGCATACGCCCGGCGCTTTTTTCCTCATATTCCCCAAAGCTTTCGGCATTATCCTCCGCAGTAAACAAAATATATTCATTTTCGGTATCATACTGCCCAAGGCCATCCATCAAATTGCGGATAAAGGACTCCGTCCCGCCGCATATGCCGACTCTTACCCAGAGCAAATCAATTCCAATGCGCATTCTGTCTACCCCAAAATCAGCTTCGCCATCTCTATCGCCACGCACTCAATCATATACAGCCTGCTGTAGCCATTGATCCGATAGCAGTATAAGTAACGGTCCATAATCCGTTTTTTCGCCGCTTTCAAATCCTTACGGTTGCTGGCACCGCCCATGACAAAATCCGCCAGTGTCTCATCCACCGTCACGATCCGCCGCCCCTGCTTCCTCATTTGCAGAAAGAAACCATAGTCGTCGTGGATACCCAGGCAGCGGAAGGGATACTGCTTGTACAGCTGTGCCCTCACGAAGGTGGTGGGATGGTTCCAGTCCCGGGAGGTCTGGAATTTACGCTGTTTAGCCTTCTTTATAAAAGTCGCCCCGTCTGTCTTACGCATACATATATTGGCATACATGAGGTCACAGTCCGTCCGGGTAAAGGTAGCTGCCGCGGTGGCCGCCGCTTTGGGTTCATACCAGTCCCCGCTGTTCAATATGCCGATGATATCCCCTGTAGCCCGGCGGATTCCCTTGTTCATGGCATCATATATCCCCTTGTCCGGCTCACTGCTGATCCGATAGTCGATGCCTGCTGCCTCCATGGCCGGAATATAGCTTTCCGCAACGGCAACGGTACCATCACTGCTGGCCCCGTCAATAACCAGGTACTCCAGGGTATAAGGTACATCGCCCTGCTCCTGTGCCAGCACCGACTCTATCGTGCGTCCGATATCCTGTTCGCTGTTATATGCAATCGTAACGACCGTAAGTATCATAGTTGTATACCTTATATCACAGATCTCTCCATGATCCCAGTCCTCTTTTCCTGTTATAGCAAATATTTTTTACCCTGGGCCCGACCTGCCGCCGGGCGTAAGCCTTAAATCGGTAAATTTCAGCATTCGTCAGTATATCCCTCCGTGCGCCGGATACTCTCCCGCAGATCAAACAGGCAATAACTCTCCATGTCCCCGCTCATACTTCTGTCGTAGACCAGGCTGCCAAAGGCTTTGTTCGCCATGGCCCCTATTCTGCCGGGCATACGGGATGCCAGGGCTACCAGCGGATTCATCGCCTTCAGCAGACGCACCTTTTTCCCATGGGCGGCAGCTATCTCCTGCACCATCCGGGAGGTGGCGGTATATTCCGCATTCTGGGGAAAATACAGTCCGCCCCGCCCCTCTTCGATCCTCTGACGGATAAACTCACAAAGGTTCTCAATGTAAATCATGCTGCGCTGATTCTGCACATCCGGGAAAAAAGGAAGCCTGTCCGCCAGCTTAACCAGCAGAGGATAGTTGCCCTTGCTGCCTTTGCCGTACACCATGGGCAGGCGCAGGATCGCTACCTGAAAGCCCGGCGCTCCTCCTGCATCCTCTTGCTGTTTTGCAGTTCCTTCCTGCTGCCCTGCGGTGTCCTCTTGCTGCCTTGCGGCCCCTTCCTGCTGCCCTGCGGTGTCCTCTTGCCGTCTTGCGGCCCCTTCCTGCTGCTCCGCAGTGTCCCGAAGGATATCGTCTTTTGATTTTCCGGGGTCTTGCCAGCCCGGAACTGCCTGCCTGCAAGCCTTTTCAGGAGAAATGTTTTCTTTTATGGAATTTCCTGCCAGCCTTCCCAACTCCTCCTCCGCCCGAATCTTGCTGTTTCCGTAAAAATGAAGATTGCATGCCGGAGTCTCGGGGGTAATAACCCCGGTTACTCCCCGTGTCTTCTCCCCCGTGTCCACGCGGCTTTTTCTATAGGGGACACTGTCCCCATAAACAATGATACTGCTGGGATAAAGAAACAGGCCCACACCAGCCTCCCGGGCCTTTCTGGCAGTCGCCACCGCCAGATCGCAGTTGACTTGATAGTACAGGGCCTGCTGCTCCTGCGTCACTGTCCCGGTGTCCACATGGGCAATTCCGCTGGCCTGAAAAACCGCGTCATAACCGCCAAAGTCAAAGCTCTCCCAGGCAGTATCCCGCTGGGATATGGTTTCCACCCGATAATGCTCCCGGCCCTGGGAAGCATTATATTCCAGAAGATACCGCTCTAAGCTTGTGCCGATGTAGCTGTGTGCCCCTGCAATCAAAATACGCTTCATGTCCTATCCCGACCCATCTGTTTTCAGAGTTCCGCATATCCCCTTACGGACGCACATCCCGGCGGCCATCGCACAACCCCCGGTATCCCTGTGCCGGCGGCTATGCGCCCGTGAGAAACGCTCTGCGGAAATATACGTTTTCAACCATCATAACAAGAAATAGCATCCCACGCCCAAAGTGAAGATGCTAACTCTGTTACCATATTATAAATTTGCCGCGGGCAATCAGGTATTATCTCTGATTATCTGAAATTATACAATAGGATGTTTAGGAAATCAAGTACTTATTCACAATCCTTTTCCCGACGGGGTCTTTATATCGGGAAACGCTTTTGTGATAATTCGTTTACACATAGACACGCTCTCTACTCTCTCTGCCCATCATGCGCAGTTCCCTGCATGGCACCCGTGCCACCTTCCACCACGCCGTCCCCTCTGAGTACGCTTATGAAGGTTCCGAAAAAGCACCGCAGGTCCATCCTCCAGCCCATTTTCTCCACGTATTCCCCGTCAAACCGGGCCTTCACCGGAATCTCCAGTTCATCCCTTCCATTGATCTGGGCCCATCCGGTGAGGCCGGGGCGGATATCGTTGGCACCGTACTTATCCCTCTCCTCAATCAGGTCATACTGGTTCCACAGAGCGGGCCGGGGCCCCACGACAGCCATATCCCCCTTCAAAATATTGATCATCTGGGGCAGTTCATCCAAACTGGTCTTGCGCAGGAACTTTCCGACCCTGGTAATATACTGCTCCGGGTTTTGCAGCATATGGGTGGGCATGTCCCTGGGTGTGTCAATGCGCATGGTCCGGAACTTCAATATGGCAAAGTGCGACTTATGAATGCCCACTCTTTTCTGCTTAAACAGCACCGGCCCCGGTGAATCCACCTTGATCGCCACCACCAGTATCAGATACAAAGGCGACAGTACCACCAGTCCCAGAAGCGACAATATAAAATCTATCCCTCTTTTCATATAGACATACATAATCCCACTCCTTCTGTCATAAGTTCCGCATCCGCCCTGCCAGCACCC
>CAMWSA010000141.1 GCA_947176785.1 uncultured Lachnospiraceae bacterium | reverse complement strand
CTATATAATAGCAAACACTTATATTCAATACTTACCTATGCTTGACAGCTATATTTAACCGTGGTACGCTGTATACATCAAATCTAAAAATAGTCTCTCGGAATCTTTTGGCGGAAAATGGCGGCTTTTGATTCGTATAATTCGTAAAAAGTGGGGGAACCCATAAGACCGGAATATTAGAAGCCCCATGAAATAGAGCTTAGAGATTCCGAGAGGCTATAATATCTTTTTCCATTAAAGCTAGCTGTTTTTCTTTACTTCTTTTCTCAGTATATTGTTAATTACCTCAGACCCACGATGCGGTTGAATGTGTTGGGATATTTGGTATCCTTGCAGAAGTAGCCCATGCGGACAATTGGAATTGAATAAAATCGCTGCGCGATGGCCTGCCCAGGTTGTTGCGCGGCGATTTTACATTTTCTGACGCAAAACAGTGGCGGCCAAGTCCTAAAAGTAGTATTGTTAATTCACCACAAATAAACAATCAAACAGGATCGACACCAAACCCAATCCGCCAATATGTATTTTATATTTCTGATCTTTGTTCGGCTATCCGTCTATTTCCCCTTTTACCGATTCCCAGTCAATAAACAGGCTGTAACGCCGGGTAGTGAAGCGTATCACGCAGAGATTGGGATCATCTGGACCGGAAAAATGATTTGCCAGGCCCTCGTACCACATCTCCCGGCAGGTTTCCGGATCGGTGCAGACCTCCGCCGTACCAGTGAGAGAAATATGATAGGTTGGAGAGTTCAGGCACACGGCAGCCTTGTTGTTTTGGTCAAGGCGCACAGGGCTTGGCGCACCCTTCCCTGTACAAAAAGTAATCCAGCGTATTCCCTCGCTGCGAGAAGGACTGATGGTCGTAGGTACAGGAGAACCGTCCGGGGCAATGGTGATAAGAGTGCCGAAGCTGTCCTTGTCCTGACGTACGGTGCGCTGGGCAATAATTTCAGCAGCGCGGGTCAAAATAGTTTCCTTCATGTAAATACCTCCTTTGAGTGATGAAAATTAAATTCTCCAATCATTGCTGGCTAATGAATTCTTTCTCATATATTCCTACTGCTTCGCAAGATTCAGGCACGTAATAATTCATGTGTAGCCGAAGCGATCTTTCGTAACAGAACCGCATCCATTATCATCCGGTTTGGGATGCGGCTCCAGCGGAGAAAGTATGGTTTCGCTTTCTGCCAATACCGATATGGTATGCTGCGCTTCTTCTTTGGAACTCATGTGAACCATCAGATTTACATTCGTACTCAACTCTGCACAGTCAAAGGTATCCCCCGCCGCTATGCGCGTACTGCCAATCACAAACTCCGCATATAATGCTTTCCTGATTTGCCTCGACACCATATCTAAATCATTTACGAGCCAATAGATCATGTAATATTATTTCTGCGCCGAACGCATTGACATATGTGGCTCTGGCAATCGCCAGTATATTGTGCCTGTAACGCAAACATCCGGGCATACTCTCCGCCCCTGCCTAAAAGCTCCTCCTTTTTGTCTTTCCCATCAACTTCCTCCTGTGCAATTCTTCACTCATTTTCCTCCGGCTTATACACGCTCATCCAGCAGCCCTCCGCCCCGATACCGTCCTTGGGCGGTATCAGAATACCTTGCTCAATCAGCGCATTTTCCACCAGATTTACCGACTGCATGCTTGCAAGTGCGTTGGCATATTCCCATTCTCCAAGCAGATGCTTCGGGACCGTTTTCTTAATCAATGCCGCCAGCTTGCCAGCCGCCTCCCGGGCTTCTTCCTCAAAATACCCTTCTCGAAGTCTCTCGCTGACTTCAAACAGTCTGTCGTCTTCCTTCATCGGGCACACCAGAATTTTCGTATAAAGCCGATCCCCTTCCCTGTATAAAAACCCGCTTTGAACTGCCTTCGCAGCATACTCTTTTACATTTTCCGTCAGTGAAGCTATATTTAACCCGTCGATTGCGCGCAGGGCCATCTGAAGCTGCGGATCGGTAGAGCCGGCCTCTCCCTGGATATCGCGTTATACTGACGGCCGCCAAGCTTCTCCAATTCCTGCTCGGCACAGGAGGCGTAATTTGACAACAGGTACCGCGCTGGCAGGAAAATCTAATCCGTCGTAAGTATAAGCTTTTCCAAGCACGGCAGGGCGCAGACGGCGTAACCGGACAACCTCTGCCCTTCAGGAAGGGAAATCTAATCATTTGTACGTATAATCGGCATCGGAGGGCACGACATCCAGGCCTTCCCATAGCGGGGTCTGCCCATATGCCTGTTCTATGATTTCGTTCAGCCTTTCACGCTGCGCATATTCTCCGCTGAAATGACTTAAATCCTCTGTCCATTCGTCGGGATAGTACCATATATCTTCCATATAATCCGGAAACAGGGAACTCATCCGGGTTTCCTGGTATTCAACCGCCAGAACCGCCATCTCCTCCCGGTAATATTCTGCCACAGGGGAAGAATACAGATGCAGCCGCGCCCCGTTTTCCCTGCACAGATTATACAGCCTCACCACATATAAATCCGCTATCTCAAAGGAGTGGCTCTGCTCATAAGGTTTTCCATGGGTATTCATATAATTCAGGCCAAGTTTCCGGCAAATTGGGGAGTTTTCTATCATCCATACCGTATCCTTTCTCAGAAAGAAAGCGCCGTATGCCCCTTCCATGGCGTTTCGGGTACTCTCGTCCAGATATTGAAGGGTATCCGTTTCCACATAAGTCATGGCCGCATATCTGTAACCCCATTCCAGATCAAAAGTCCTGGTAAGGGTCAGCGGATGCATGACCAGAAATACATCTGTCGTCTCCGGATGGCTTTGCAGATATTCGCGGGCCAAAAGATATTGTCCCGGCATCATCAGTGCCGCATTGGTAGCCAGAACCCTTTTTTCCGGGTTATATTGTTCCAGCGGCGCAAACAGCTGCCGGCAGATACTGTCGCCTGTCACCAGCTGCGTGGTTTGGTCCTGCTGCCCGGCCTTTTCAAAGCCTGGCAGCATTCCGCTTTCATCCATGAAATCCTCACAGCTTGTCAGCCTGGCAATCATCGGACGGAAGGGTTCTTTAACGGACAAGAACAGAAAAAAGGCACACAGTGCCGTAATAATGAAGCAAAATAAAGCACACTTCCAAAACAGCTTCTTCATATATTGATCCCCTAATCCGGAAAACCGAAACCCGCGCTGAAATGTATCCATTCTGCGCAAGCTTTCGTTGTTATCGGCAATGACATTGGGAATTTCGTTTTCGGCCCTGTGATATACTCATGGGCTGTTAGATTTTTCTTCCTGCACGCCCCATACTGCCCAATTATGCAGTATGGGGCGTGCAGGAATTGGAAAATCTTAGCGTTCGTCAATGCTTCCGCATATGGCTTTTGCAGGGCCGAAAGCAGAAATTTGTTATGTCGTTGACTATAGGCGCCTAAAACCTTGTATAAATGAAGCTTGCCGCCCCCTGCCCGAATTCACGCAGGGTAACCAGCAGAATACCCAGCGTCAGGACTATATAAGCCGTCCATCTGACCACCGGCGGAATCCTGCGGGCCGCAAAGCCCTCTATGGAGATCCTTCTTTCATGTAAAAAATCCACAAAGAAAACCAGGACAATTCCCGCCAGGAGCAAACACAACTCCGTTTTCGTCCTTCCCATCAGGTAGCTTCCATAGTAAGTCATCTCCTTAAACTGAAAGCAAAAAAGGATGCGATGCAAGATGGAAAAAGCCTGCTCCACGGAATCCGCCCGGAAAAAGAGCCAGGCAAAATCCACCAGGGCAAAGGTAACCACGCCCCTGACCATCCGGTAAGCAGCGCAGCCCCGGCCATCCCTCCTGGGAATGCAGCCCTCCAGAACCTGGTAGATCCCATGGATACCACCCCAAACCAGGTAATTAAGCCCGGATCCATGCCAGAGACCGCTGACCAGAAATGTCACCATTAAATTGCCGTACTTCCTGCATTTTCCCTTTCGGTTTCCTCCCAGAGGAATGTAAACATAGTCCTTGAGCCAGGAGGACAGGCTGATATGCCAGCGTTTCCAAAAATCCCTGACGGAGGCCGCAAAATATGGCTGTTCAAAGTTTCTGCCGATATCAAAGCCAAGGATTTTAGCCGCGCCTATGGCCAGGGCGCTGTACCCGGCAAAATCGCAGTATAGCTGCACCGCATACAGGACGGTGGCCCACAAAAGAGCCGCCCCCGGCATATCCGCATAATTCCCATAGGCATGGTCGACCATCCTTCCCAGAGGATTAGCCATAACCTGCTTTAGCAGACATCCCCACAGCAGCATATACAGGCCCGAGTGAACCTTGTCATAGTCAAAATCTGTCCCCTCCCTGAGCTGCGGCAGCAGCCCGGGTGCCCTCTGGATCGGACCCGACGTGACGGTTGGGAAAAAGGCAACATATACCGCATACCGGACAGGGTTTCTCTCCGGTTTTATATTGCCTCTGTAAACCTCAATCACATAACCCATAGCCTGCAGCGCGTAAAAGGATATTCCCATGGGGGCCAGAACGGATTTTGCCGGAGGATACCGAAACAAAAGCAGCACCAGAATATGGACGCCCATACAGGAAAACAGCAGAGCCTTTTTCCCTCTGCCATCCCCCCGCCCCAGCAGCAGCCCTGTCACATAGGTAGCCACTGTGCAGAACGCCATGCCTGCAAAATACCGGACATCACCTGCCAGGTAGTAAAAAAGGCTGGCCAGACAGAGCCAGATATATTGGAATCTCCTGGGAAGCGCATAGTGTACCGCCACCACGACCGCCATAAAAAAGAGAAAACCGAACGATAGAAGCGCCATTATCTTTTATTCTCCAAATTCATATTTTACCAGCGTCAGCCCCCGGGCGGGAGCAGTAGGGCCTGCGGCCCGGCGGTCGCAGGCGGCCAGCACAGCTTCCATATCCTCCGGCCTGCGTTTTCCCTGTCCCACTTCCATCAGCGTGCCGGCAATAATCCTTACCATATTATAGAGAAAGCCGCCGCCGCAGATCCGCAGCACCAGCTCCGGCCCCTGCTCCAGCAGTTCAATGGAAAAAATGCGTCTAACGGTGCTGTCCACCTGCGCGCCCGCCTGGCAGAAGCTTTTGAAATCATGCTCTCCCACCAGATGGGACGCCGCGGTCCTCATGGCCTCCACATCCAGGGCATGATAGGTAAAACAGGTGTACAGCCTTCTCGTAGGCAGTGGGAATGTCCCGCGATATATCCGGTATTCGTAGGTCTTGCGGCTCTCCACATGCCGGGGATGCCAGTTTGCCAACACCTCCTCCGAGCGCTGCACCCGGATATCCTCCGGCAGGCGCTGGTTCAGGGCATAGGATATCTTCTCCGCCGGCATCCGGGCGACGGTGTCAAACACGGCGATATTGCCCAGGGCATGGACTCCCGCATCCGTGCGGCTGGCCCCGATGACCTGGATGGGTTCTCCCAGCAGCTGCGTCAGGCAGCGGTTCAGTTCGCTCTCTATTGTGATGCCGTTATTTTGCAGCTGCCAGCCGTGGTAGGCTGTCCCGTCGTAGGCCACGGTCAGGCGCACTCTCTTTTTCTCCATAAATAATCCCCATAAATCCGGCGGCTATGCCTGTGTTATACGAACCACGGCTATACTATTCCGAAAATCTAACCGCTCGTGCGTATAATGCCACGTCTCACAGCAATACGCCCACCGCCACCTTACACGTCAGGTACAGCAGGATACACAGATAGGCCAGCCTGTCCCTGCGCCGGTAGACCAGCGGTTTCATCTTGGTCCGCCCCTCGCCGCCGTGATAGCAGCGGGCCTCCATGGCCATAGCCAGGTCGTTGGCCCGGCGGAAGGCAGAGATGAACAGGGGCACCAGCAGCGGCACCATGGCCTTGGCCCGCTTTACCAGGTTACCGCTCTCAAAATCCGCCCCTCTGGCAATCTGCGCTTTCATAATCTTGTCTGTCTCCTCCAGCAGGATCGGGATAAAACGCAGAGCGATGGACATGATCATAGCCACCTCATGTACCGGCACCTTGAAGAATTTCAGGGGGCGCAGCCCCTTTTCCATACCGTCCGTCAGGTGGTTGGGGGTGGTGGTCAGGGTCATGATGGAGGAGCCGATGATCAGATAGCACAGTCGCAGGGCCATAAACACCGCATTGTGCAGTCCCTCTCGGGTGATAGTCAGTTTCCACAGTCTGACCAGCGTCTCTCCCGGAGTCAGAAACAGATTGAATACCACCGTAATCAGCAGCAAAAACATTATGGCCTTCATTCCCCGCACCATGAATTTAAAGGGTACATGGGACAGGCCGATGACCAGCGCCAAAAACAACGCGGCCAAAATATAGCCCGCTATATTTTCAAACAGAAACAGGGAAATTATATACAGCAGCGTCCCCGCCAGCTTTACCCTTGGATCCAGCCGGTGTATGACGGACTCCGTCTGATAGTATTGTCCCAGCGTAATATCTCTCAGCATAAGTTAATTCCTCGTGTCACGCTAACTCCCGCCCGTCCGCTTCGGCGGGCATCAAACCAAGCTGGTGAAAATCCCTTTCTCCCCAGCTCCCGCCCGTCCGCTTCAGCGGGCATCAAACCAAGCTGGTGAAAATCCCCTTCTCCCCAACTCCCGCCCGTCCGCTTCAGCGGGCATCAAGACGGGGATGTATTTATCGCCTGTAAAATACTGTCCGCCGCCTCCTGTATGGTGGTGATGTCCGTGTCCACCGGCAGGCCGCTTTCCCGAAGGGTGTGCAAAATATAGGTTACCTGGGGAGCCCCCAGGCCGATCTTCTCCAACTCACGGTAACGCCGGAAAATCCTCCGGGGGATGTCGTCATATAATATCCTTCCCCCGTTCATCACAATAATCCTGTCCACATACTCAGCCACATCATCCATACTGTGGCTGACCAGCAGAATGGTCATGTGCGTCTGGGCCTGCAGGAGCTTGATCTGATCCAGGATCTCTCTGCGGCCTTTGGGGTCCAGGCCGGCAGTCGGTTCATCCAGAATCAGAATCTCCGGCTGCATGGCCAATACCCCTGCGATTGCCACCCGGCGTTTCTGTCCGCCGGATAATTCAAAGGGGGACTGGTCGTACAACTCTCTGGGCAAACCCACTCTGTCCAGCGCCTCCCCGGCCCGGCGCTCCGCTTCTTCCCTGTCCAGTCCCAGGTTTTTGGGGCCAAAGCACACATCCGAGAACACGTCCACTTCGAACAGCTGATGTTCCGGGTACTGAAATACCAGCCCGACCTTGCTGCGCAGTTCTTTCTTGTCGTAGTCCCTGGCGTCAATATCCCTGCCATTAAAATAGATATGGCCGCTGGTAGCTTTGACCAGCCCGTTCAGATGCTGCATAAGCGTGGACTTACCGGAGCCGGTGTGGCCGATTACCCCGATGAACTGTCCCTCCGGAATCGTCAGGCTTATATCGTCCAGCGCCTTATGGGACAACGGGTCGTCCGGATCGTATATATAACTCACATGATCAACAGTCAGTGCCATCTTTTACCTCTCCTGCTTCCTCTTGGCTTTTACCCCGCTATACTCACGAGTGATCAGATTTTGAAAGATCTTGGCGGTCGTTAATATATTTCCGTTCCGCCAGTGCCTGAACCAGTTCCCGGGTGGTCAATATCCCCTCCGGAAGCTCCAGCCCCCTCTGTCGTAATTCGTGGGCCAGCAGTGTCACCTGGGGCACATCCAGCCGCAGTTTTTGGAGCTTTTCCACTTGAGAAAATATCTCTCTGGGGGTACCCTCCATCGCGATCTGGCCCTTGTCCATCACATAGACATGGTCTGCATGGATGACCTCCTCCATGTAATGCGTAATCAAAATCACTGTGACTTTCTCCGCCTGGTTCAGTTCCCTGACGGCATGGATCACTTCCTCCCGGCCACTGGGATCTAACATGGCGGTGGGTTCATCCAGTACGATGCACCGGGGGCGCATAGCCAGCACACCGGCAATGGACACCCGCTGCTTCTGACCGCCGGAGAGTCTGTTTGGCGAATGAGAGCGGAATTGATACATTCCCACTGCCCGCAGGCTTTCCTCCACCCTTTTCCAGATCTCCTCTGTGGGGACGCCCAGATTCTCTGGGCCAAAGCCCACGTCCTCCTCCACCACCTGCCCGATGATCTGGTTGTCCGGATTCTGGAATACCATACCCGCCCGCTGTCGGATATCCCATATTCGCTCTTCCTGCCGTGTGTCCATGCCGTCCACCCAAACAGTGCCCTGGGTTGGCTGTAGTATCGCATTCATATGCTTTGCCAGCGTGGATTTGCCGGAACCGTTGTGGCCCACGATGGCGATGAAGTCCCCCTGACGAATACCCAGGGACACATCGTCCACTGCCCTGATGGCACCGTCCACATTGCCCTCTTCGTCCCGCCTAACATATTCATATATCAAGTTTTCGGTTTTTACAATGCTCATTCGTTCTTACCTCAGTTTTCTATTCTACTAAATTTGGAGCGCATTTACAATCACAAAATAAAAAAACATTCCCGCCTGCATACGGGAGTTATACTGACGAGCGCTAAGCTTTTCCAATTCCTGCCCGGCACATGCCGCATAATCGGACGTCATGCGCCGGGCAGGAAGGAAAAGCTAACCGCTCGTGAGTATATACAGGCGAATAGTTAAATTATCAGATTTTGCGCCTTCTGCATAATCTGGCTACATATGCTGCGCAGGATAGAAAATAGGTAATTGCGAAACTCTTTTAAGCAAGTGACGGAATTTGTGTTAGAAAAAG
>CAMWSA010000140.1 GCA_947176785.1 uncultured Lachnospiraceae bacterium | reverse complement strand
GCTTTTTACGGATCATACAAATCAAAAGCCGCCATTTTCATCCAAGAGATTCCGACAGACTATGCCTTTTGCGGCTATATCAAAATCCTTTCTTTTGACGGTAATAACAAATGCATGCAAGCGCTGACACCATTGGTACAACGGCATAGCCGTCATTGGCGTTCCCCCTGCTAAGAAGAACATATCCTGCGCCGACAAAAGTCAGAAGGATAAACACAATGCTCAATATGAGTGCCAATTTCCTCATATATACCTCCTCTAAAATGGATCACAGAAGAAAAGCTATATAGGAACTGCGGAATTTTCCTGCTTGCCACAGTAGATATCCAGTATGGCCCCAGGCACATATTCCCTGACAAAAGAACTGGCGAGGGCGGCCTGGCCGGCGCTTTTTAAATTCCCGGGCAACTGTTCCAATTGTGCCAGAATGGACGGATCCACCTTGTATAAATTGTAATCCACCGCCGGAGGCAGTTCCTTTTTATCCTGTATTCCGCACAGGCCCGCATAGATGAGCAGGGCAAAGGCCAGATAGGGGTTGGCGGCGGGGTCGGGAGAACGAAGCTCCGCACGGCGTTTTCCCCCCGCTATGGCGGGAACCCTTATCAGCTGGGAGCGGTTTTCGGCGGACCAGGAGATATATTTGGGAGCCTTGTTGCTGCCGAAACGCTCATAGGAGTTCTCCGTGGGATTCAGAAACACAGTCATATCCCGTATTTTGTCCAGAACCCCCGCAATCACATGATCCAGAGGGGCGGACGCATCCCCGGTATTCACGGATATATTGATATGAAAGCCATTACCGGGCCTGTGGAGCAGGGGTTTTGGGCTGAAATCCGCCGCAAGCCCGTTTCGATGGGCCACAATCCGGGCCACATTCTGAAATGTCATGGCGTTGTCGGCGGCAGTCAGGGCATCCGAGTAGCGGAAGTCAATCTCATTCTGGCCGGGTCCCTCCTCATGATGAGATCTTTCCGGCTGGATGCCCATCTGTTCCAGGGTGAGACAGATCTCCCGCCGGATATTCTCGCCCCTGTCATCCGGGGCAATGTCCATATACCCCGCCTCATCGTAGGGGACTTTGGTGGCTTTGCCGTTCTCATCCCTATTGAACAGGTAAAATTCCTGCTCCGCGCCGAAGTCAAAGCGGAATCCGGCTTTCCCGGCCTCCTCCACAGCCTTCTTCAGCAGGCTTCTGGTGTCGCACTCAAAGGGGCGGCCGTCGGGATAGGAAATGCTGCTGAACATGCGCACCACCTTGCCATGCTCCGGTCTCCAGGGCAGCAGCATCAAAGTCTCCGGCTCCGGGTGCAGCAGCAGGTCCGAGTGGGCCTCATCCCCGAACCCGGCCACGGAAGAGGCATCAAAGGCAATCCCATGCGCAAAGGCCCGGGGCAGTTCCTGAGGCATGATGGAGATGTTTTTCTGTCTGCCAAACACATCACAAAAAGCGAGACGTATGAACTTCACGTCTTCCTCCTGTATATACTGCATAACCTCCTGCGCCGAGTATTTCATAATCCGCCTCACTTTCCGCAATCTGCATTCTATATCCACCCAACATATGATTACTTACTGACAGGGCGCTCATTTCGGCACAAAAACAAAACCGGTTTTGCACCAAAATGAACGCCCTTGCTCACTTATCAGTACTCTACACCCTCACTCCCCATTTGTCAAGTCCCGAAAACAGAGGGAACACTTCTTCACCTTGTCCCTTACCGCTTGTCTGAAAATCGTCTGGATTTAAAGGAAAATCTTTGTCCTGAACAAGCCGGGTTAATTGAACCACTAATGACAATGGTCCCTTCGTATAGATATTATTTTCCTCTTGAAATATTTTTAATCGTTCTTCTGTACGAATAAATAACACCATGCTGCTGTTACAGCCAGTCTGAAAACTCTTTCCGGCCTGGATACTCTACCTACACAGTTTTTTCTCTGCAACGCTTCTTACCGGAACGCTTCAAAAGCGGTCAGCATTTCTTACCGCCGGTCAGTGTATCTTAGCGCCGGTCAGCCGGGAAGCCCGCTGCTTTCTGTGCCTTATTGATCCTGCCGCGCCAGTCTTAGCACTTATTTTTGCTCCGGCTTTTTCAAAAACAGTACTTGACAAATCTACGGCAAGGGTGCATAATGCAGAATATGAAAGGCAAAGGTGTCTTTGAGTGATGTACTCAAGGACGCCTTTCTTTTTTTTACGTGTGGTATAGTCAGCATGTTCCCGGGCAGCGAACCGATCGGCATCCGGAATTCGGATGCCGGAGCGGCCGGAAGCTGATCCCTGATATGGTGTGCCGGAAGGGAATGTGCGGAACTCAAATAAGAGGAGGAGCGAGCATTATGGAAAAAGTATCGGAATATTTTGGATGTCTGGTTTTTGATGACAGGGAGATGAAGGCCAATCTGTCCGCCAAGGTGTACCAGTCCCTGAAAAGAACCATTGACGAGGGGGCGAAGCTGGACATCAGCGTTGCCAATGCGGTGGCCGCGGCCATGAAGGATTGGGCGGTGGCCCACGGTGCCACCCACTACACCCACTGGTTCCAGCCCCTGACCGGCATTACGGCGGAGAAGCATGACAGCTTTATCTCCCCGTCCCCTGACGGCGGCGTGATCATGGAGTTCTCCGGCAAGGAACTGATCAAGGGCGAGCCGGATGCCTCCTCCTTCCCCTCCGGCGGGCTGCGGGCCACTTTCGAGGCCAGGGGATACACCGCATGGGATCCCACTTCCTATGCCTTTATCAAAGGAAAGACCCTGTGCATTCCCACTGCGTTCTGCTCCTACGGCGGTGAGGCGCTGGATAAGAAGACACCGCTGCTTCGCTCCATGGAGGCGCTGAACAGGCAGGCCCTGCGCATCCTGCGGCTCTTTGGCAACGATTCGGTGAAATGTGTCCGCACCTCCGTGGGGCCGGAGCAGGAATATTTCCTGATCACCAAAGAGATGTACGACCGGCGTCCGGATCTGCGCTTTACCGGAAGGACTCTGTTCGGCGCGAAACCTCCCAAGGGACAGGAGATGGAGGATCACTATTTCGGCGTGATCAAGCCCCGGGTTGCCGCTTACATGGAAGAACTGAATGATGAGCTCTGGAAGCTGGGCATTCTGGCCAAGACCGAACACAATGAGGTGGCGCCTGCGCAGCATGAACTGGCACCCATCTATACCACCACCAACATTGCCACCGACCACAACCAGCTGACCATGGAGATCATGCAGAAGGTGGCGGCGAAACACGGCCTGGTGTGCCTGCTCCACGAGAAGCCCTTTGCGGGTGTCAACGGCAGCGGCAAACACAACAACTGGTCCCTGGCCACGGACGCGGGCGTAAACCTGTTGTCTCCCGGTGAGACCCCCTATGAAAACGCACAGTTCCTGCTGTTCCTGTGCGCCGTGATCAAGGCGGTGGACGATTACCAGGATTTGCTCCGGCTCTCGGTGGCTACGGCGGGCAACGATCACCGCCTGGGTGCCAACGAGGCCCCTCCCGCCGTGGTATCCATATTCCTGGGGGATGAGTTGAATGCTGTGCTGGAGGCCATCGAGTCGGGACAGCCTTACAGTGGCGTGGAAAAGACGCAGATGAAGCTGGGCGTGAATGTGCTGCCCAAGTTCAACCGAGACACCACGGACCGCAACCGCACCTCACCCTTTGCTTTCACCGGCAACAAGTTTGAGTTCCGCATGCTGGGCTCTTCCAACAGCATTGCCTGCGCCAACATGATGCTGAACACGGCGGTGGCTGAGAGCCTGAAAATCTATGCGGACCGGCTGGAGGGCGTGGAGGATTTCGAGACCGCATTGCATGAAATGATCCGCAAGACCATCAAGGATCACAAGAATATCATTTTCAACGGCAACGGCTATGATGACGCCTGGATCAAGGAGGCCACGGAGAAGAGAGGGCTGCTGAACTACCGCACCACCCCGGACTGTATGCCCCATCTGCTGGACGAGAAGAATGTGAAGATGCTCACCTCCCACAAGGTATTTTCCGAGGTGGAGCTTAAGTCCAGATGCGAGATTATGCTGGAAAACTACTGTAAAACCGTTCTGATTGAGGCGGGCACTATGGCGGATATGGCCAGGACACAGATCGTACCGGCCATTGAGGAATATACCCTGAAGCTGGCCCAGACAGCCGCAGCCAAAAAGGCGCTGGATGCGGGTATCGCCTGCGGCTATGAGACGGAACTGGTGAAAAGGCTTTCCGTCCTGACGGACAGGATCGCAGTGAAGGTAGAGGAGTTGGAGGAGGCCATCGTTTCCCTCCACAAGGCGGAGGATATCACCTCCCAGAGTTACGTGATCCGGGACAGCATTCTGCCCGTGATGAGCGAACTGCGGATTCCCTGCGACGAGGCGGAGACCCTTACCGCAAAGAGCTATTGGCCCTTCCCCACATACGGAGATCTGCTGTTTGGAGTTAGATAGACGCGCCGGAGCCCGGCTTTCGGATCGGATAACAGCACTGGAAAATGAATGGAAGAGGAAAAAATGGCAAAATATATCTTTATCACAGGAGGCGTGGTCTCGGGGCTGGGCAAGGGGATCACCGCAGCCTCCCTGGGGAGGCTCCTTAAGGCCAGGGGCCTGAAGGTGGCGGCGCAGAAGCTGGATCCCTATATCAATGTGGACCCCGGCACCATGAGCCCCTATCAGCACGGCGAGGTGTATGTCACCGAGGACGGGACGGAGACGGATCTGGATCTGGGCCATTATGAGCGCTTTATCGACGAGGATCTGAATCAATATTCCAACCTTACCACCGGGAAGGTCTACTGGAACGTGTTGAACAAGGAGCGCCGGGGCGAGTATCTGGGCTCCACGGTACAGGTGATACCCCATATCACCAATGAGATCAAGGAATTTGTCTACAGCGTGGGCAAAAAGACGGAGGCGGATGTGGTGATCACCGAGATTGGCGGCACCATCGGCGACATTGAGTCCCAGCCTTTTCTGGAGGCGGTACGTCAGATCTCCCTGGAGGCGGGAAGGGAAAACAGCCTGTTTATCCATGTGACCCTGGTTCCGTTCCTGCGGGGATCTGAGGAACACAAATCAAAGCCCACCCAGCATTCCGTCAAGGAACTGCAGGGCATGGGGATCAATCCCAACCTGATCGTGCTGCGCTGTGACGAGCCGTTGGAGGAGGGGATTTTCAAGAAGATTTCCCTGTTCTGCAATGTAAAGCCGGACTGTGTGATCGAGAATCTCACGCTGCCCAATCTCTACGAAGCGCCGCTGATGCTGGAGAAATCCCATTTTTCCGCAGTGGTATGCCGGGAATTGGGCATAGATGCCCCGGAGCCTGCGTTGGAGGAATGGACCCTGATGGTGGAATGCAGCCGGAGGGCGGAGAATACCGTGGAGATCGGCCTGGTTGGCAAGTACATGGGGCTTCATGACGCCTACCTGTCGGTGGCGGAAGCGCTGCGCCACGGCGGTTTTTCCCATCAGGCGCATGTGAATATTCACTGGATAGACTCGGAGGAAATCACAGCGGGCAACTATGCGGAGAAGCTGTCCGGACTGGATGGCATCCTGGTTCCCGGGGGCTTTGGCAGCAGGGGCATCGAGGGCATGATCCTGGCGGCAAAATACGCCCGGGAGCGGGGGCTTCCCTACTTTGGCATATGCCTGGGCATGCAGATTGCCGTGATGGAGTATGCCAGAAATGTGGCAGGCATTCCGGATGCCAACTCCGGGGAATTTGACGAGCAGTGTGCCCATAAGGTCATAGACTTCATGCCGGGGCAGAGCGGCGATATTGATAAGGGAGGCACGCTGCGGCTGGGCGCTTATCCCTGTGTGATCCGGTCCGGTTCCACCATGGAAAGGTGCTATGGGGAGAATCAGATCAGCGAGCGGCACAGACACCGCTATGAACTGAACAATGATTTCCGGCAGCTGCTGCAGGACAGGGGCCTGGTTCTCAGCGGGACCTCCCCCGACGGCAGACTGGTGGAGACGGTGGAACTGTCAGACAGACCCTTCTATGTGGGCGTGCAGTATCATCCGGAGTTCAAAAGCCGCCCTAACCGCCCTCATCCGCTTTTCAGGGGATTTATCGGGGCGGCAGCGGAACATGCCAGAGGGAAGTAAGCTGTGGATTTGAGTGTGCGCCGTAGCGCACGGATGGGTATAAATATGAGCGACATACATGAAGAATGCGGCGTTTTCGGCGTGATCAGCCCGTGCATTGCGGACGTGGCGGGCATGGCCTACTATGGGTTGTACGCCCTGCAACATCGGGGCCAGGAGAGTTGCGGTATTGTGGTGAATGACGACGGTGTGTTTTCCTCCTATAAAGATTTGGGACTGGTCAGCGAGGTGTTTTCCGCAGATACCTTATCCCGGCTGCCGCAGGGGAACATGGCGGTGGGACATGTGCGCTACGGCACCACGGGCGCAGCCAACCGCAACAACTGCCAGCCCATAGAGGTCAACCACCAGAAGGGAAAAATGGCTCTGGCCCACAATGGGAACCTGAGCAATGCGGCGGGACTTCGCAATACGCTGGAACTCTCCGGGGCCATTTTCCACACCACCAGCGACACGGAGACCATCGCCTATATCGTCACCGGGGAACGTCTGCGGACGCGCTCCATCGAGGACGCCCTGAGCGCCGCCATGAATACTTTGGAGGGGGCCTATTCCCTGGTGCTGATGTCCGCACAGAAGCTGATCTGTGCCAGAGACCCCTACGGTTTCCGGCCCCTCTGCTATGGAAAGACCCCCGAAGGCATCTATGTGGCGGCCTCCGAAGGCTGTGCGCTGAATGCCGTCGGGGCACGGTTCATACGGGATCTGGAACCCGGGGAAATCCTGGTGTTCGGCCCGGAGGGCGTTGTATCCCGCCGTGAACACTGCGGCCGGCGGAAAAAGAGGCTTTGCATCTTCGAGTATATCTATTTTGCCAGACCGGACTCGGTGATGGACGGGGTATCCGTCCACGGTGCCAGAATCCGGGCCGGGAGAAGCCTGGCACGGCACTATCCTGCGGAGGCGGATCTGGTGGTGGGCGTGCCGGATTCCGGACTGGACGCAGCGCTGGGCTTCAGCATGGAAGCCGGAATCCCCTATGGCATCGGCCTGATCAAAAACAAGTACATTGGCCGCACCTTTATATCCCCCGGGCAGCAGGCCAGGCTGGATCAGGTGCGGATCAAGCTGAGTGCCATAGAGGAGAGCGTTCGGGGGAAGAGGGTGGTGCTGGTGGATGATTCCATCGTGCGGGGTACCACCAGTGGCCGAATTGTAAGACTGCTCCGGGAGGCGGGGGCCAAAGAAATCCATATGCGCATCTCCTCACCGCCCTTCCTGTATCCCTGCTACTATGGCACGGACATTGATTCTCAGGATCATCTGATTGCCTGCCGTCACAGTGTGGAGGAGACGGCGGAGATCATAGGTGCGGACAGTCTGGGATACCTGCCGGTGGCAGAGCTGCACTCCCTGATCGGCGGCTGCGGCTATTGCAGCGCCTGCTTTGACGGGGATTATCCCACGGCGGTTCCCACGGATACCCGAAAGGACCGGTTTGAACAGAAGCTTTCGAAGAAGAAAAAATAGTACTGCCTGTCATTTGCAGAAAATGTGGGGACCTACTTATACTGACGAGCGCTAAGATTTTCCAATTCCTGCCAGGCACATGCCGCATAATCAGGTGTCATGCGCCTGGCAGGAAGGAAAATCTAACCGCTCGTGAGTATAGATAGGATACCTTTAAAGTAGACAGGGCAAAAGCAAGATCTACTTTGGAGATATCATATCAGAGTGGGTGCTTTTATTATATTTAATTTTGCATGGCAGATCAACAATTTCTAAATGATTCTCAGCATTCCTCAGATGTCAACCGGCGGTTGACATTTCCCCAAACCATTCCATAAAGCGTTTATTGCGCAGCATATAATCCTATGGTATATTAAGCGTAGCCGAAACGGAACGCAAATGCTTCCCTGCGCAAGGGATAATTGGAGGATGAGGCGATACCGGGATGGCATGGAAAGGCTGGACGAGGTATGCTGGATAAGGGAAATATCGGTAAAAGAATTGCTTTTTTCAGAAGAGAAAAGGGAATCACACAGCGGGAGCTTGCGGAGCTTCTGCATATCTCCTATCAGGCTGTCTCCAAATGGGAGTCGGGAAAGAGTCTGCCTACGGTGGAAATGTTATATGAAATCTCCAATCTGCTGAATGTGACAGTGGATGCCCTGTTAAATGAGGATGAATGGAAAAACAGGGGGATCTCCTATCTGGAGTCGGGATTGGACACCCGGAAGCTGCATGCCCTGAAGGAGGAAATTATGAAGCTGAACACAGAGGACAGCAGCATCATGTCCGCCAATTACGCGGATGTCTGTCTGTTTCAGCCGGATACCTCACATATGCGGGAGCCGGCATATTCCTTTATTACATGTGTTCCGGGTTCTAAGGAGAAGCTGGCAAAGGAGTATGGATACAACGGGGAAATCTGTGCGGATGTGGCGTCCAACGCCATGAACTTTGTATTGCAGCATGGGATGAGACCGATACTGCTGAAAGGGATGATGATCTGCGGGAATTACAATCGGGAGCAGATTTATCTGATGGCGCAGTCGTTTCGGAAGATCTGTGAAAAAAACAGGGTTTCCTTTACCGGGATGGAGATTGCCGCCCAGCCGGTAAATTACGGGCCTGCGGAGTATGCGTTGAGCGCTACCGTGGTGGGGGTGCAGGACAGGGAGAAGCTGCTGACAGGGAGCCTGCTG
>CAMWSA010000139.1 GCA_947176785.1 uncultured Lachnospiraceae bacterium | reverse complement strand
TCTGCCGGCGGCTGGGGGGCGGGAGGATGAGAACGGTCATTTGGGAGAGCTTGGTGAGGGAGATGCCGGAAGCCGGAAAACAGAGAGAGGGAAGGGAGATAACGGCGGGGCATACCGGGAGCAAACAGAATTATGCATAACCGTGCCCCGGCTGCGCAGCTGGTTTGGACAGATGGAGCGCTGCATTCTGCCGGGAAGGCTGTATTATCTGTCCGATGCCTGGCTCTGGGGGCCGGAGATCGGCGCATTGCCGGAGGTCTCTCTGGGGCAGCGGCTGGAGGAGCAGTGGCTGCAGGGCCTTATATGGCTGCAGCAGCGCCATGAAAATGTGCGTGTTTTCCCTTACAGGCGGATCATAGGGGGTCTGGGGGAGGAGAAAAGCTTTTCCCTGAAGACCTGGTATCTGGGCAAGATCCTGCACACGGGTGAAGCCCAGAAAAGACTGTCGGAAGAGATGGGCAGGCTGGTGGAGACGGAAGCGGGGGTGCCGAAAAAAGTGCTGCTGGTGGATCTGGACAACACCCTGTGGGGCGGCCTGGCGGGAGAGCGGGAGCATACCCCTCTGGAGTTGTCGGAGGATCATCAGGGACTGGCCTACAAGAATGCCCAGAGGGTGCTGCGGCTGATATTGCAGTCCGGCGCGGTGCTGGGCATTGTGTCCAAGAATAATGAGGAGGATGCCCTGGCCGTGATCAGGGAGCATCCCCATATGGTGCTTCGGGAGGAGGATTTTGCCGTCCGGCGGATCAACTGGCGTCCCAAGCATGAGAATATCCGTGAGATTGCGGACAGCCTGAACCTGGGGCTGGATGCCATGGTGTTCTGGGATGACAGCCCTGCGGAGCGGGAACTGGTAAAGCAGATGCTCCCGCAGGTGGAGGTCCCTTCTTTTCCCGACAGCCCCGTGGAACTTGCCACGGCGCTGACAGAGCTTTATAGAAAATTTTTCCAAAAGCCCCGGCTGACGGCGGAGGACCGGGAAAAGACGAGGCAGTATGCGCAAAATGAACATAGAAACCGTCTGGAAGAACAGGTGGGGGATTTCGGGCAGTATCTGCGTCGGCTTCAGATCCGGGTGGAGCCGATGGACCCGGCGGCGCATATGGAGCGGCTGGTGCAGCTGGTGAACAAGACCAACCAGTTCAACCTGACCACCCTGCGCTACAGTCTTGAGGAAATGCAAAATATAGTGGCTGATTCTTCCAAAAAGGTGTATCTTTATAGAGTGGAGGACTGCTTTGGGGATTATGGTATCGTGTCGGCGGCCATTGTGGATCTGGCGGGGGAATCCCCTCTGGTGGAGGAATGGGTGCTGAGCTGCCGGGTTATGGGAAAACAGGTGGAGGATGCGCTGCTGGGGCATATGGAAGCGGAACTTCTGGCAGCGGGGTATGGGCAGCTGCGGGGCCGATATGTGCCCACCGCCAAAAACAAGCCTGTGGAACAGCTCTATGACCGGTTGGGATACCAGACCGTTTTCCAGGGCAGCAATGGGGAAAAGGAATATTGCATCCGGCTGGGGGGGAGACCCGTCAGGGCGAAGCATGTGTCGTGGATAGACAGAAGCGTAAAATGACAGGTAAAGAAAAGACGCCGGGAAACGTAAAACAGTATGTTCCGGTACAGCACATGAATATGCGAATATTCATTATCTGCCTGCGGGTATGGAAGAGGGCGGATTTCATATTGTTGGTAGGTTCGTGAAAGCGGACAGACGGGAGTTGGCATGAAAGAGAAAGTTATCGCTCTGATTACAGAGATTTTGCAGGTGCCTGAGGGCACGGTGACGGAGACCACCCTTATGGAGGATCTGGAGGTATGGGATTCCGTGGCCCAGGTCATGATTATAGGGGAACTGGAGTCCAGGCTGGGCATCTCGGTCCCGCTGGATGAGGCCATGGAGATGAGGGGGGTTGCGGATTTTCTGGCCAGGCTGTAGCTTGACATGGAAAATGCGGGCAGAGATATCCTGGCGGCAGCATGTGCTGTGCAGGTATCGGAATATCATAACGTTTGTCAGGATATGTCATTGGGAAGAGGTAGAAATGAGTGTGACATTGCGTAAAATCCGAGAGTCGGATCTGGAGGCCATCATGAACTGGCGCATGGATCCTGAGATCACCCGGTATATGAACACAGACCCCCGGCTGACCTTGGAGGGGCAGAAAAAATGGCTTGCAGCTATCCGGGACAACCCGGATGTGCGTTACTGGATGATTCTGGTGGACGGTCAGGAAGCCGGCGTCATCAACCTGACGGGGCTTACGCGGGAGGATGGGGTGCTGGGCTGGGCCTATTATGTGGGGGAGAAGAAGCTGCGGAGCTTAAAGACGGCGCTGACGCTGGAGATGAGCCTGTATGATTATATCTTTGATACGCTGCACAAGGAGGCGCTGATCAGCGATGTGTTTACGCTCAATAAAGGGGTAATCCAACTGCATCTGCTCTGCGGCTGCGAGATCATGGAAGAGAAGAAGGCCCATATCTGTAAAAATGACGTGTTTTACGATGTGACTTTTATGCAGATGACCAGAGAGCGTTGGCAGCAGGTGCGGACAGGGAAAAAACATGAGAGCATTTCTTTTGAGAAGTATACTGACGAGCGCTGAGATCTTCCAGTTCCTGCACGCCTCATGCCGCATAATCGGTAAGCAAGTGAGGTGCAGGAAGGAAAATCTAACCGCTCGTGAATATAATTACTTTTCAGGGTTTAGCCCACAGGCACGCTCGGGATCGGCAATCATTCCTGTCCCTTCCGGGAACACA
The DNA here is from genome assembly GCA_947176785.1 of uncultured Lachnospiraceae bacterium. Classification (GTDB taxonomy): domain Bacteria; phylum Bacillota; class Clostridia; order Lachnospirales; family Lachnospiraceae; genus Acetatifactor. The sequence goes on along the minus strand of CAMWSA010000139.1, from coordinate 5,994 downwards.
GCCGGCAATATCCGCGAAGAGGGAAGTTTGGATGTTATACATCCAAATATTGATCGGTGCAATATCGCAGGCAAAGCCAGCGATATGCATGTAGAGGTAAGTTTGGAAGTAAAACTTTCAAATACGTATTAAGGGATATTGCAGGCACTGTCAACAATATCCACGAAGAGGGAAGCTTGGAAGTAAAACTTCCAAATACGTATTAAGGAATATTGCAGGCGCAGCCAGCGGTATGCAGGAAAGAGGATAGTTATGGAGAAAGAAATCAGAATCGGCGGCAAAGTGATCAGTGAGAACTCCCCTACCTTTATTGTGGCGGAGATGTCCGGCAACCACAACATGGATTTTGACCGGGCGGTGGAGATCCTAAAGGCAGCCAGGGAGGCGGGTGCGGATGCCGTCAAGATACAGACTTATACGGCGGACACCATCACGCTGGACTGTGACGATCCCTGTTTTCAGATCACCCAGGGTACACTGTGGGACGGGATCACCCTGCACAAACTGTATCAGACAGCTTATACGCCCTGGGAGTGGCAGCCCAGGCTCAAAAAACTGGCGGAGGAAATGGGACTGATTCTCTTTTCCTCTCCATTTGATTTTTCCAGCGTGGATTTTCTGGAGGAGATGGACGTACCGGCCTATAAAATCGCCTCCTTTGAGATTACGGACATTCCCCTGATCCGCAAGGTGGCCCGGCTGGGCAAGCCGGTGATTCTGGCTACAGGGATCGCCCGGCTGGCGGATATCGAACTGGCGGTGCAGACCTGCCGGGAGGAGGGGAACGAGCAGGTGATTCTGCTGAAATGCTGCTCGGCTTACCCCACCCCCTATGAGGATGTAAACCTGCGCACCATCCCCAATCTGGCGGAAACATTTCATTGCCTGGCAGGGCTGTCGGATCACACCATGGGCACGGCGGTAGCTGCGGGAGCGGTGGCGCTGGGAGCGAGGATGGTGGAAAAGCATATGACTTTGCGCAGAAGCGACGGCGGGCCGGATGCCGCGTTTTCCATGGAACCCCAGGAGTTCAAGGAGATGGTGGACAATATTCGCATTCTGGAAAAGGCGCTGGGAAAGGTGTCCTATGACCTGTCGGACAAACAGGCCAGGGAGAGAGAACACAGCCGTTCCCTGTTTGTGGCGCAGGACATGAAAGCCGGGGATATATTCACCCCGGAGAATCTGCGTTCCGTCAGACCTGCGGACGGGCTGCATACCAAATATTATGAACAGCTGTTGGGCAGGCGGATTGCCAGGGACGCTAAAACGGGGACTCCCATGGCCTGGAATCTGGTGGAGGATTAATAATATGCTTTATGACAAATAGACAATGAGATGAAAGGAAAAGAGTACAAAATGGGATTAGAGGGGGTCAGAGAGAAAAAGCTGTTATATCATCTTACCAAAGTAGCAAATATGGAAGCTATAATTAATTACGGGTTATTATCAAGACGTTGGCTGCTGGAACATAAAGTGGTTTTTGGAGATGTTGCTGACCCGCAGATTATTAGCAAAAGAGAAGAATTAGGTTTAGATCCGTATATTCCGTTTCATTTTCACCCGTATTCTGCTTTTGATGTTGCTGTGAAGAATACATATTCGACAGAAAAGTTTGTGTACATATGTATAAAAAGAGCATTGGCTGAGTTTAATAACTTTAAAATTTTGATAAAGCATCCATTGTCTCAGCAGGAATGCGTTCTATATGAATATTCTGATGGAATAAACAATATTGATTGGGATACAATGGAAAAAGTTGGTTCAGTAGATGAATATTCACGGAACGTAAAAATGGCAGAATGTTTGACAGATAAATGTATTCCGGCAGAATTATTTCAATGCGTATATGTCCCGGATTTGGAAACAAAACAATATATCGAAGGACTTTTTCAAATGAAAGGAATTTTGGAGCAACCTCCATATGTGAATGTTCAGCCAAAATGGTTTTGAGAAAGGGTAGTTATGATTGAGTATACGAAGGGAAATATGTTTGACTGTGATGCGGACTGTTTGGTCAACACGGTAAATTGTGAAGGATTTATGGGGAAGGGTATTGCCTATCAGTTCAAAATGAGATTCCCGGAAAATAATAAATCCTATATCAAGGCATGTAGGTCAGGAGATTTGACAGTTGGAAAACTTCATTACTATTTTGAGGAAGGTATTACAATAATTAATTTCCCGACTAAAAATAACTGGCGAGAGAATTCAAAAATAGAATATATAGAAAAAGGGCTGAATTCTTTTGTTGAGTTACTTCCTAAATTGGTTGTCAAAAGAATTGCAATTCCTCCATTAGGTTGTGGAAATGGAGGTTTGATTTGGACAGATGTAAGGGGTATAATAGAGAATAAAATATCTGATTTATCTGACAAATACGATTTTTTAATTTTTGAGCCATCATCCTCGTATACGGCTATTCCTAAAAAGCCACCACAGATTAGTCTCTCTGGTTTGGTATTGCTAGATATACGTCTTAATTTAAAAAAATTTAATAATATAAGATTGCAAAAGTCAGGTTATTTTATGAATCTGTTTTTGGAAGAAGATTATTTCAAGTATGATAAGTGGAAATACGGACCATATTCTCACGCTGTTGATATTGTTGCACGAAATATAAAAGAGTACCAGAAATATTATGGAATTGACAATTCCCAGACAACTTTTGAACAAGTATATCAAGTGATTTGTAGTGAAAAAGTGGATAGCAAGTTTAGTAAATTACACATTGCTGTAAAAAAATCCACAGAATACATTAATGCAATACAGACAGACAAGAAGCTGGAAGGGGTTGCAACAGTGTTGTATTTGGTGCAAAAAGGGAAAACTAAGAATAAAGAACAGCTTGTAGCATGCTTTAAGGAATGGTCTGTAGATAAAGCAAACAGATTTTCCGATCAATATATTCTGGAATGCATTGATTATTTGGAGAAAACATCAATTATTTCGCCAAATATTTGTGGTGATTATGAACTGTCGAGGAATGCGCTATAAAAGTGTTTTTTGAGAATATGAATAATAAAGTCATTAAAAATCAGGGAAAAATAGCAGATCTTGTGATTCGTGCGGATGGCAATGCCGATATCGGGGTAGGCCATTTGATGCGCTGCCTGACTATTGCAGAATACATCCGGGATCACACTCATGTAGTATTTTGGTGTGCGGATGAGGCATCTGCGGCGTTGGCAGAGTCCAGAGGGTATAAGGCGGAGGTGCTGGAAACAGACTATCATGACATGTTATCGGAACTGCCCCGGCTGGAACAGTTGGAGTGCAGTGAGGGACATAGAGCAGGATCTGGCCAGCGGGTAATCCTGGTAGACAGCTATTTTGTCACGGCAGAATATTTACAGGCATTGAAGGCTTATGGCAGAGTGTATCTGCTGGAGGATGTGCCGGGGCATATATGGCCGGTGGATGGGCTGATTAATTATAATGCCTATGCCGATAAACAATCCTATGAGGAGGCTTATGGATGCAGCGGGGAAAATGTACCCGGCATAGATGCGAAACGGGATACACGACTGTATATAGGGGCTTCCTATGTGCCCATTCGTTCCCGGTTTGTGGGATGTGATTATCAGGCGCGGGGACAGGTGGAAGAGCTTTTGGTGACCACCGGAGGGGGAGACAGGGAAAATATAGCGGGGAAGATTTTGGAGAGACTGGAAGACATGGCATGTCATGTTCATGTGGTGTCCGGACCTTATAACCCTCATGGCGCATGGCTAGCCAATTATGCCCGGACGCATCCCCGGGTGGTGGTGCATCAGCGGGTGGAGGATATGGCGAAGCTGATGCTCCAATGTGACCTGGCGGTCACGGCGGGGGGCACCACCGTTTATGAATTATGCGCCCTGGGGGTACCTTTTGTGTGTTTTTCCTATGCGGAGAATCAGGAGGCGCTGACGGAATATATTGGAGGCCAGGGAATCGGCCTGAATGCAGGGAAATATCATTTGGACTCCACAGGGACGTTGGCGAAAATCGGGAATTTGGTGCGGCGGGCGGCGCTGGACAGGCAGCTGCGTCTGCAGATGTCCCAGAGAGCCAGCAGGCTGGTGGATGGTTATGGGGCCGAAAGGCTGGCAGAGGCTCTTTTAGCGCCGGAGAACTGATATGCTGACGAACGCAAAGATTTTCCGGTTCCTGCATGCCACATGCTGCACAATTATTGTAAACGCCATATGTCATTGACTATAGGCCGCTTGTGACGTGCAGAAAAGAATATCTATCCGCTTGTAAGTATAACAACAGTTTCAATGTCGGTATCTATAAGTCCTGCGCAGATCTATATGGCTGCCATAGGATGCCGGAAATGCAAGAGGGCTGGAGGCGAGGGTGATTTGAGGGCAGAAAAGCAGAGAAACACAGGAAAACAGAAGATAGTATATGGGCTCTGTGGAATGCTGCTAATGCTGGCGCTGCTTCCACTGCTGCTCCGCCCGGGCCGCCAGACAGATATTCGGGCGGAGGTGCTGTTTCTGGGAGACAGCATCATAGGGCAGTATCGGGACGAGACCTCCATACCGTGGCTGGTGGCCGGGCAGATGGGGGTGGCCGTGGTCAACGGCGATTTCGGCGGTACTACCATGAGCCGGCAGAACAGGGAGGGCCGGGACGCCTATTACTGGGACGGGCTTTCCTTCTCCCAGCTGGCTAAAGCAGTTGCGGCTCAGGATTTCGGGGGACAGCAGACCATTCGCACCAAGAACTATGTCACCATGCATTTCGGGGATATCGTGGATGAACTGGATAGGCTGGATCTTTCCACGGTGCAGACGCTGGTGGTCAGCTATGGGATGAATGACTATACAACCGGCAGTCCCATCCGTAACCCGGACAATCCGGAGGATGCCTATACAATGGAGGGAGCCATGCGCACAGGAATACGAGTTTTGCGGCAGAGCTATCCCAGGCTGCGGATTGTTTTTGTGAGTCCTACCTACTGTTGGTGGTTTACAGACAAAGAGGGAAGCGTTGTGGACTTCTGTGAGAACCATGACTTTGGCGGGGGGCATCTGGAGGATTACGTGGAGGCCCAGCGCAGGGTAGCCCGGGAGTGCGGCGTGGAATTTCTGGATCTGTACCACGGGTTTTACCCCAATGACAAACTGGAGGACTGGCGTCTGTACACCGAGGACGGCATACATCCCAACGAGGCCGGGCGGTGGAAGATAGCGGAGACCCTGGCAGCGTATCTGCTGAATGAGCAGCGAGACCTATCTGAATACAAGAACTGCAAAATCTCAGAATAATTGATTCCCGGAAAGTGCGCCGATCACCAGATGGCCCCAAGCGGCTATACCGTGAGTACCGGCCCGGTATGCTTACAGAGAACCTACGGGATGCAAAATAGGAGAGCGGAAGAATTGAAAAATCCTACAGAGACATGGAACTGTATATGGAAGCGCTGCAAAAAGGAGTGGAAGCTGGCTTTTCTCTGCACCCTCCTGCCGGGCATATTTATACATATGCCCATTATGCTGCGGGACATCCCCAACCATGACGGGCTGGCGAGCATGTATTTTGACCAGAACATGATTACCTCCGGCAGGTGGTTCCTGACTGTGGCCTGCGGGGTTTCCTCCTATTATACGCTGCCCTGGCTCATCGGCCTGCTGGCTATGCTGTATCTGGGCATTACCAGCGCATTATTGGTGGAATTTCTGGAGGTAAGACAGGGGTGGGCGGTGGCCGTAACCGGCGGCCTGCTGGCAGGATTTCCCTCCCTGGCATCCACCTTTGCCTATGTGTTCACCATGGACGGCTATATGCTGGCGGTGCTGTTGGCGGTGCTGGCGGTACTGCTTACCAAAAAGTATCGGCTGGGCTTCTTGCCGGGGGCGCTGTGCCTTGCGTGTAGTCTGGGCATTTACCAGTCTTATCTGCCCTTTGCGGTACTGCTCTGCATGTATGGCCTCTATATGATTGGGCCGTCGGATGACCCTCTCAGGGAAAAAATAAAAAAGGGCTTGAGCCATGTGGGGA
>CAMWSA010000138.1 GCA_947176785.1 uncultured Lachnospiraceae bacterium | reverse complement strand
GTGTATATGTCCATGTTATTAGCAATATTTTTTTGGGTTTTTCAGTTTAAAAATGCTGATTTGAAGGATATTGCTGCCTGTAGAATGTGGGATAGAAAAGTATCTATACAAGCCATTATTTTGTTTTTTATTATGGCAATCATGCTAGGTCTTGCGTTTTGCTGTGTATTTTTCTTAATAAAACAAAGGCATATTCAAGGAGATAAAATTTTAGCAGACAGGAGGGAAACAGGGAACTTCTTCCGGACATATATAAAGGAATTGGAAAGTGCATATATGTTAAGTATTTCTCAAACGATCCTGTTTTTTCATTTGATGAGATATCAATTTCTTGAAGCCGAAACGGAAATCATGGATTTGATTACTTATAAGCAGCTTGTTTTTGCTTATCATGTAAAAATGCTTTGTGTGTGCAATATAGTGTTGCTTTTATTAATTTTTCCTAATTTTGCCTATATGGTCAAAGCTAGAAGAAACGAAAATATAATAAAGATTCTCCTCGAAATGAAAAAATGCAGCGAGAAAACAACAAAACAAAATTAGGAGGTTTTTGTATGAAAATTAAAGTGAATTACATTTCCGTTTTATTGATTTGCGCAATGGTTATAACATCAATAATACCTTCGATTGAGGTACATGCATCGACAAATGAATATGACTGTCATATAATAACTTTGGAAAACAATGTGTGCTTGAAAACAAAGGAAACAGACTCTGGTCGAGTTGTTGAATATTATGAGAATGGAATCAAACTGCAGGCTGCTGTATATGACAACAGAACGCAGGAAATTTTATACTATGATTTGAGTTCAGGAACTGAAACAATAGCGCCAATAAGATATAGCCTTGATGATTTCATTTCTGTTCCTCAGACAGAGGCCGAATATCATTTGGGCAGTACATATTCTGTGAATTCAAGTTTTTCTTTATTGAAATCAAAACAGTTGCAGCTTTCTGGAACGACATATTATCATAATTTATATGGATATACGGATAGCAAACAATATGAAGAAAGATCATGGCATTTTGCTGCAGGCATAGCTGTTTCGGTGATATGTGCTGCATTGAGTGTCATCTTCCCTGAAGCAACAGCAATGGCAATAATTACAGGTGCTGTCAGTGTAGTAGGTGGAGCTATCCTATCGTATCTTAGTGTTACAACATGGGTAAAGGATTCTTTTTGGGTATATAAATTCCAGAGGGTGAGTCCTAATCCTCTTGAGTTTGTCTGTCCTTTTTATGACAGTTTTGTTTACAAGAGGGAAAGGAAAGTTGAAGTGAATGGCGATGTTGGATATTGGGAAGTCTTTGAAGAAAAATCCAGTTATGAGATTGACAGTATTCGCGATGATATACTGACACATCCAGGCCAGTATATTTGATAATTATGTGATAATTGGATATTTAGTTCCTTCTTAAAGATGTCTGTTTCATGAGTGCAGTCTATGGATAGGACTAAATTTCGGTTTGGTGGAAGTAGTTATGGCTTAGAAATATTATGATAAATCCAGTTATAATGGTTTCTCGGCAACAATTATACAGGGAATCTGTCAGAGATAGACACAAAGACTGTTTTCCATTGTCAAAGGGAAATAGAATTTGGAAGAAAAGGAAATGAAACGGGATTATTCTCACTTAAGCGCTACAGTTTGTATAGGGACTGTAGCGCTATGTAGTTTCAATATATTATTACTTTTCTCTTATACAGACAGGCATGTAGTTCTGTCAGAGGAACAGATGGCACAGCCACTGGATTGCTTTTATCATGGTTCTTTCATAAAGCTCATCAAGGGAGACTCTTTCGTGTTTAAAATACAGTTCAAGAAAAGTCATCTTCTTTTTGCAGTCAGGGCATTGCAGCGGGTCATACCCTAGGTAATTGCAAAACTCTTTGAAGCAAGTGACGGAACTGGTCAATATATACAAAAACGGGCTCCGATGCGCTGGCAAGTCGCCCTTATTTTGTATATATTGCCCAATCCCTGTTACGTAAAAGGAGGTTTCGCAATTACCTAGGTCATACCCGAAAGAAAGGAGATATTGTAAATCCGGGAAACTATACGATTTACACTATATGGGGTTGCCCCTAAACTATTTTGAGTACTTATTTTGCTTGCCTATCAATGTAAAACAATGTATACTGATCATTAACAAATAAGAGGTGCATAAGCAAAAAGATAATACAGGATAAATGTTTCGGGCGATTCACAGGAAACCATATGTTGAAATTACGGTATCATCTGATATATGGCAATTATGCCAACGAACGTTAAGGTTTTTTGATTCCTGCACGCCCCATGCTGCATAATCGGGAAGCATGGGGCGTGCAGGAAGGAAAAGCTGATCGCTCGTGAGCATATATAGCGTTTGAACGATGAGCATTGAAGGATGAAAATACACAGAAAAACATTCGCAGCCAATAAGAAAATATAACCGGGAGGCAGACAGATGGTCACAAAGAAGCAGATCGTGGGAGGGCTGAGAGAGCGTTATCAAAAGAAGGATAAGGAAAGCAGGCTGGACAAAGAACGGTTTCAGGCATTGTTCCGGGAGGCTGTCAGGGACTATTATCCAAAATTGAAGGCGCAGTATGCGGAGCAGTCCATATACGGTATTTCTTTTGAGATCGGAGACATTGTGCAGAGCATATACACAGACAGTTTTGAAATATATATTTATTTCAACACGGAAGAAATGTATCGCGAAAAAATCAGGGACTGCGAGGAGGACGAGAAAAGCTACTACCGTTTTGAACCCTGGGCGGAATGGGATGTGGTGAACGCAAAGTCGCCTCTGTTTGAAAAACTGCGGGATTACCTGGAGCAAAACAGTCTGTATGCATGTTTCATATGCTCCTCCAACCCGGACTACAGCGAAAGGCTGGAGGATGCGGCGGCAGCGTGGTATGAGGAAAATGAAGCTGCGTTTGAGGAGGCGTTTGACGGGGAACGCAGGCAGATCCGTATATGGATGGCGGAGGCGCTGGGTAAACTGCGCAGGGAAGGCTTCTGGGAGAAACAGGGCAGCCCGGATCTGTATGTGATTCCCTTTGGCGGGGAGTGCGACATTGAGACAGAGGAATTGATGGAGACATATGGCATCATGGCTGCGGGATGCAGCAAAACGGAGTATTTGGACTACCTGAAGTCCTGTGATTTATACTAGCGGTCGCTAAGATTTTCCAATTCCTGCACGCCGCATGTGTGCCTGCTGAAGCGGGCAGATGGGAGTCAGCGTAAAAGGTATCACGGGTACTTTAGAAAATCCTCCCTGCTTCCGTTAAATACATTCATGTCAATATATTTCTCATTTCCCTGATATCCCTCCAGCTTTCCGCGATCGGTATACTGCCAGAAAGTCCACTCTCTATGATCCGACAGACGGGGAGATGTAATCACATTCCTGATCCAGATATCATATTCCTGGAAAGAATCCGCAAGATATAACGCATAGGAGCTTTCTGTGGCGTAGATTATGGGCTTCATGCCATAATATTCTTCCAGCCTGTCCAGTATAACGGTGAGTTCTTTCCTGACCTGGCCCTGCTCCGGTGGGTTTTGTCCCTTGTCGCCATAGAACTCCAGATCTATCACGGGAGGGAGCAGGCCAGCGGCCTTCTCCACGGTGGCAATATAGTGGTCCGCCTGCGTCTGTCCTTCGCTGTCATAGCTGAAAAAGTGGTAGGCCCCTATGCGCAGGCCGGTTTTGCGTCCCTCCTCGAAATTGTACTGAAAACAGGGATCTACATGGGAACTTCCCTCCGTGGCTTTTATAAAGGCGAAAGAGATATCGTTGGAAGCCAGAATATTCCAGTCAATCTCTCCCTGGTACCGGGATACATCCACACCCCTTACCGGATACTGACTTTCGGAGGGATTGTTCATAATGATGATCCCGCTTCGGATGAGAACAAACAATATCAGTACTGACAGCGGTAAAGCTGACAATACTGTGCCTGTGGCCACCCATTTTTTCTTCCTGCTCATCGGTTCTCTCCCTCTTCTCTCGTCTGTTTCCAAATCAAATTGATCTGTATATTTTGCTTCCTTGCCTGTTTTGATAATAATTACTTATGCCATGCTATCTCGCGGCACAAATCCCGGACGAGCAGAGCGCCCTGCTGCGCCTCGGCTTTTTGACGGGTACTTTCGAAAATATATCTTCATAAATTGACACAGGAACTTCCGAAACGAAGTACCGACCGGAAAATTTCCGATTTGCGGATATAATTATACCCGGTTTTTTCCAGAAAAACAATTCCGAAAAGGAAATAATACATTTTGGCAATTTATCCGCACATCCGCAAATCTGATTCGTTATACACAGTGAAGGGAGGGCCGACGGGTGTCCATGGACGAAAAAACACTATATGACAAGATATACCGATACTGCTATTACAGGCTGGGGCAGGCAGAGTTGGCGGAAGATATTACCCAGGAAGCCTTCCTGCGGATGTGGGAGGACAGAGGGTACCGGGAACAGGGAAAGGTGCTGCAATATCTGTATACCACAGCCAGGCATCTGTGTATTGACGAATACCGCAGATGTAAAGCCAAGCCGCTGACAGAGGAACTTGGGGAGCGGCTGGCGGCGGAGCCGGGACTGGAACCGGAACTGCGTCTGGGGCTGTGGCAGGCGTTCCAAACCCTGCCGGAGGAAGACAGGGAACTGTTGGCGCTGCGCTACGGCAGCGAAGTCCCTGTGGGAGATCTGGCGAAGATGCTGGGGATATCCCGCTTTGCACTGCGCCGCAGGATAACGTCGGCGCTGACACGGCTGCGGACGCAGCTGAGTTAGGCAATCGGATTTCATGTTTTGCTTCCGGGTTATCCGGGTGAGGAACAGTGGATGGGCAATATATACAAAATATGGGCGACTTGCCACTGCGTGAAGCAAATTTGCAGAACAAATTTACTTCCAAGCCCGTTTTTGTCTATATTGACCAATTCCGTCACTAGAAGAGAATGTTTCGCAATCGCCTAACATGGAGAGAGAAGAAAGGAGAGATTATTATGAAAGAAAGGCGTTCCATGGAAATGCTGGAACAGGAACTTCAGATCCTGTTTGAAGCTCCGGCCCCCCAAAGGCGGGAGAAATTTCTGGCGGGCAGGCCCCGGTCTTCCATGGGCCACGGTGCCTTTGTGTTGGCCCAGGCAGCTTATATCCGCAAATGGGTATGGGGGCTTTCCGTGGCAGTGTTTGGCATACTGGTGGGAAGCGCCGCCCGATGGCCGCAGGAGGCGCTGTGGATCACTGCCGGGATGATGCCTTTTTTGGCGCTGCTCGCAGCCCAGGAGCATATGCGCTCGGCCATGTACAATATGACGGAACTGGAACTGTCCACCCGCTTTTCCGTGAAAAGCATTGTGCTGGCGCGGATGGGGCTGCTGGGAAGCTTTCATCTGACGCTGCTGCTTTTGCTGCTGCCGCTGCTGGTACTCTATGGGCAGACAGGAATTTTGAGGACGGGAGTCTACCTGCTGGTGCCTTATCTGATGACCACTTTTCTGAGCATGGCCTGGGTCAGAAGGATGCGGGGACGGGAGGGCCTGTATCTGTGTCTGGGCATAGCCGTGCTGGTCAGTAGTCTGCAGGTGGTGGCCAGCAATACTGTGAATTGGTACAAGGGACAGATGTTCCCATGGTGGCTGCTGATCCTGGCGCTGCTGCTGGCGGGCAACGTATGGGAATATTACCAGGCCGCATGCCGGGCGGGCAGCATCTATGAGAATCTGGCGGCATAGGGCAAAACAGCTTATTTTATTCTGAAAGGAAAGGCTATTATGAAAAGAGATTATGAAAATGCAGAGTACGCCCCTGCGTCGCTGTGTATAGACAATATCAGCAAAAGATATCAGAGCAGGACCGTGGTGGACCATATCAGCCTGAAGCTAAGCACAGGAGTCTACGGGCTGCTGGGAGCCAACGGGGCGGGAAAGACTACTCTGATGCGGATGATCTGCGGCATTCTGCAGCCCTCGGAGGGGCGGATCACGCTGGAGGGGCAGCCGCAGACCAGCGAGGCTTACCGGTCCATGCTGGGTTATCTGCCCCAGGATTTCGGGTATTATCCCGATTTTACGGGCAAAGAGTTTTTGCTCTACATGGCGGCGCTGAAAGGACTGCTCAAGCCCCATGCCCGGAAAAAGAGCGAGGAACTGCTGGAGTTGGTGGGACTGGCCGGGCAGGCCGGCAAGAAGATCAAGACCTACTCCGGCGGCATGAAGCAGCGGTTGGGAATTGCCCAGGCACTGTTAAACGATCCCCGTCTGCTGGTGCTGGATGAACCCACGGCGGGCCTGGACCCAAAGGAGCGGGTGCGCTTCCGGGATCTGATCGCCCAGGCGGGTCAGACCGGTATTGTGCTGCTGTCCACCCATATTGTGTCCGATGTGGAGCATATAGCGGACAGTATCCTGATGATGAAGGAGGGGCGTCTGATTTATCAGGGCAAATGGGAGGATAACCGGGGAGACCTGGAGGCGTTCTATTTGGAGCAGTTTGGGGACGAGGCAGAGCATCGGGACAAAGAAGGAGGACGGCGGAAATGAGCCAGCTGGGGACACTGTACAAATTAGAAATAAAAAAGATTATAAAGAGAAAAATGACGTGGATTGCCTTTGCCGGCGTGGTGCTGGTCATGCTGTTCTGCTGTTTTGAGGTATTGATGAACACCTATGTCCTCACCGATTCACAGACAGGGGAGAGCGTGCGTTACAGCGCATATGAAAGAGCTATGGACCGGCAGGAAAGGGGAGAGAAATTCAATGGACGGCTTATAGATGATGACCTGCTGCAGGAGATGCAGGCAGCTTATGCCGGGGAGCAGATCCGGGAGAGCGGGACGGATAATGCCATGGCAGCTTCGGCCTGCGTAATCTCCGAAGTCCCTGCGGATAAAGCGGAAGCGGAAAAGATTATACAGCAGCGCCGCCAGTATGAGGCAATCTATAATTATGTGAGGGGTGTGGTGGGCAATGAGGATGTACACACCGTGGATGCCGAAGCTTTTTACAGGGCGAGGCAGCAAATGATAACGGACTATGGGCAGATTCTGTGTCTCACGGAGGGGGAGCAGGAGTACTGGCGCAGGCATGAGGCCCAGACGCCTTATGCCTATTACTGGAATATGGGAACAAGTATGATGCTGGCCAGTTCCAGGACGATGCAGGCCCTGACGGCCCTGATGATTGGCATGGTATTTTCGGGCGTATTTGCAGACGAACATATGCGCAAGACAGACCAGCTGGTGCTGTGCAGCCGCCATGGCAGGGGGATGCTCTACCTGGCAAAGCTGCTGGCCGCCATGACATTGGCCGCCGCAGGTACGCTTCTGGTGGGAGGCATTACGCTGCTGAGCTTTGGCGTCGTCTATGGGTATGGCGAAAGCTGGAACGCACCGTTACAGACATATGTGGAGTCTTCGCCCTTTGCCCTGACCATGGGGGAGGGAATTGTAATTCTGATGGCACTGCTGTTCCTGGCCGCGGTACTGCACAGTGCCCTGGCCCTGGTGCTGTCCTGCCTTACCAGAAGCGGCGTGGCATCCATGAGCCTGGTGATGGTCTATACGCTGGGGACCTTGTTTGTCAATGTGCCGGAGCGGCTGCGGCTGTTGTCGCAGTGCCTGTATCTGTCGCCAGCCAAGGCGGTTTGTGCCAGTGCCTTTTACGACGCGCGGCTGGTGGGGGGAGCGGGCCATTATCTGACCTTCTGGCAGACGGGAATACTTCTGTATCCGATGCTGACCCTGGTGCTGGCAATGCTGGGAGGACTGATTTATAGCAGATGGCAGATCAGCGGGCGGTGATTTTACTTCTATCGCCATCATAGAAGCAAAAAATTTTTTACGGCAAATAGAGCAGGGAGTAATCAAATCCGTCCGGAAAATGCTGGTCAAAGGCTATTCTTGCGATGAGGCTTCTGATACGTTTGAGATAGATATTGAAGAGGTGAAAGCCATATGGAAGGAACTGCTGTAGATGGCTTATAGCGGGCTATGACGGAGGTAAAATACAGGAATAAACAGGGGGGTGGGAGTTATGCTTTGGGCATAACTCCTTTGTTTTCCGGGCTGGCAGTGAAAATCCGGCAATAGAAAGGGCTTCATCTACCGGGGAAGCATCCCGCTGTCATTAATGACAGCGATCAGTTCCCGATGGTTTCCACCAGCGGCACCAGCGCAGGGCGCATCCCGGCGGTGTGGCAGCACAGGGGCAGGTTATGCTTTAAAACGAAAAGTACATCAAAGTCAGTCAAAATAATTCAAACTTGTGCAAAACAGAAAAAGTGAATCGAGCAGTTCTGTGAATATAATTGATTGATTTTGACTGAATTTGAATGTATAATAAGATCATCAAAGACGACAGGAGGGAACGGGATGATTTATACAGTTACATTTAATCCATCTCTGGACTACATTGTATCGGTGGATGACTTTAAACTGGGCCTGACGAATCGAACCAGTTCCGAGTTGATACTGCCGGGAGGGAAGGGACTGAATGTCTCCATGGTGCTTGGCAACCTGGGCATCGACAATACAGCCTTTGGGTTCACGGCAGGATTTACGGGAGATGAGATTGTACGCCGGGTGGAGGAGATGGGAGTAAAGGCTGAATTTATCCGGATCCGGGACGGATTTTCCAGGATCAACCTGAAGCTGAAATCCATCGACGGCACGGAGATCAACGGCTGCGGCCCCCAGATCAGCGGGCAGTCAGTGGAGCAGTTGATGGAAAAGCTGGATATCCTGAAAGAGGGGGA
>CAMWSA010000137.1 GCA_947176785.1 uncultured Lachnospiraceae bacterium | reverse complement strand
CTTTCCACAAGCCACACCACGCAGAAAATATTCCAAATAGAGATTCGAAGTCCCGGAATAATTTCGTACTGATGGCGCAGCTTGGATATGGCGTACGATATACCTGCAGGAAGAGCGACTGTCTTCGCAAAAGGCAACTCAAAGGGAAACAGAAACCGGATCAAAGTTATGATGCAGAATATCGCGGTCAGCCGAAACCCAATCCTCGCCAATACGTCCTCATCGCGAAAGAGCAATGAAATCACAACCAGCAGCAAATTGCTGACAATCACCGTCATCAGCACGGATGAAAAACTAAAATGAATCATAGCACCCACCTTATTTTTTCTTGAGATCAGCCAACAGCTTCTCGAGGATCTGAATGTCCTGATTTCTCTCTGCCTCCGTCTCGCTCATATTGAACATGCCAGCAAGGGCAGTGGGCATGTTGATAATGGTGCGGAAGCTTCTGTAGTCCTGCAGGAATTTGTCGGTGAGGATATCCATGGACTTCGCAGTAAGCCCGAAGGTCCTGCTCAACACGTTGCCGCTGTAAGTTATGCCCTGCACCTCGATCAGTTCGTTGGCCAGCAGCTTACGAAGCACGGCCTGCACAGTACTCTGGGATAACTCTGCATCGGAATTTACAATCTCCGTGGCGGTTAGGGCGTGGTCGGACTCGTGTAGGATTTTTAGTACTTCCAGTTCTTTGAAATTAAGTTTCATAAAAAATTTCTCCTTTTTTGGCGTCATATATCAATACCATTATAATTCACTGCGCAAAAATGTGCAAGATGCGACAATTATTTTTTTCGAAATTTTTTTGAGATTTAAAATGTATCAGGACTGTAATCATATTTCCCATAGGGTCTTGTCAGCATAGAGCTTCTGTGTTATGGTGTGAATAATCTGTGCCGATAGGCGCACTTATGCGGGACGGAGGAGTCACTGCGGCGGGCGTATCGGCGGAGAATCAAAGAAAGTTGGGAAAGGTCGGGTATTTCCTGATGCCTGAAGGGAAATAATATATGAAGAAACGGCATTTTTACTGGTGGTGTATGGCATTGCTGCTGGCGCACCTTTTGCTTCTTGCAGTATATGGTGTGCAAAAGCAGGGATTTCATGAGGATGAATATTATTCCTACTGGTCCAGCACGGGCCGCGTGTCACTGAATCCCAGGAGCGCCTACGATGTCCGCACGGGCTATGAGATCCAGCGGCAGTTCATGGTGCGGACAGGGGAGCGGTTTCGGTTTGCGGAGGTGGTGCAGAACCAGGCGGAGGACGTGCATCCGCCGCTGTATTATCTGACCTTGAATTTAATCATGTCCCTGTTTCCCGAGCATTTCTACAAATGGTTCGGTCTGGGGCTGAATATGCTCTGCTCCGGCGTGACGCTGGGAGGTATTCTGTTTCTGCTGTATGGTCTGGACAGCCGGAGGTACAATGGCTGGGTGACGCTGGCGGCGGGGCTGGTGTACGCGGTGGCTCCCTCCACAGTCAGCAATGTGATGTTCATACGGATGTATACCATGTCCGCCATGTGGACGGTTTTGTATGCCTGCGTCATCGTTCG
Organism: uncultured Lachnospiraceae bacterium; assembly: GCA_947176785.1. GTDB lineage: Bacteria > Bacillota > Clostridia > Lachnospirales > Lachnospiraceae > Acetatifactor. The sequence continues at coordinate 7,363 of CAMWSA010000137.1, read as the reverse complement.
GATGATGCAGCAGGAGAATTGTGGCAGAAAGCGTTTTGCCGTATACACGGGGGCAGGGGCCGTATTGTGTTTCCTGGCTTTCCTGACGCATTATTTCTGCCTGCTGGTACCCTTTTTTCTGACGCTGGCATATTGTGTCAGGGCATTGCTCCGCAGGAAGGGTTTGCTGCGTATGCTCCTGTACGGACTGGCCATGTGCGCCGCCATCGGGTTAGCCGTGTGGCTTTTTCCCGCCAGCCTGGAGCATATTTTCCATGGATATCGGGGGGAAGCGGCGCTCTCTGTCCTGGTAAACGGCAGTTTTTGGGAGATGTGCGGCATGTTCCTGCCGGTGCTGAACGAGAACGTGTTTGCAGGTATGATGTGGCCCCTGCTGCTGCTTTCCGTGGCAGCGCTGGCGGCCCAGTTCTTTCAAAAGGGACGCGACCGGGTGGCGCTGGCATGTTTGGCGGCTATGGCCCTGTCCTGTATTGCGGCCAGCTGTTTCCTGATGAAGACCTCCCTGTTTCTGGGAGCCAGCTCCTGCCGGTATTTCTATCCGGTTTTTGCCTTGCTCCTGCCGCTGCTGGTTTATCTGCCGGGGCGGGCTGCGGCGGAATTGGCAGAGGGGAAAAAATGGCGGAAGCCGGCCTGTACAGCGGCGTTATTGCTGGCCGGTATCCCATTCCTGGCAGGGCACATACAGCAGAAGGTGCTGTTCCTCTATCCGGAGGATGCGGAAAAGAAGGAGACGGCCTGCCATTATGGCGCGGAATATCCGCTGATTGTCGTGTATGCAAAGGAGGAGCCGCACAGGAGCTGGTATATGGCTAATCAGGTGTGGCCGTTCCGGTATGTGATTTATTCCGACTATGAGCATATGCTGGAACTCCCCCAGGACCCGCTGCTGACATCGGCGGAAGGGTTTCTGGTATATATGGACGCGCCGGCGGAAACCCTGGATGCGCTGGTAGCCGTGAACCCCCATGTGAGCGGCTATACCAGGCTCAGGGAGGATCGCTTCTTCCATGTCTATCTGGTGGAGTGACCGGAAGAAAAGGCTTTCCGGGAAATGTCCTTCCGCCTGAAGCGTCCCATGCAGGAAGCGGGTTGCAGGAGGCAAGAAAATAGTAGGGAAAAATTGCATTTTGGAAAGAATTATGCTATAATCTGGAAAATACAGGCAGGATTAGAAGGATGCCTTAAATATAATGAAGGAGAACGAGAATATGCTGAATAATAAATCAATTCTGATTACAGGCGGAACCGGCAGCTTTGGCAAAGCCTTTACCAAATATGTTCTGGAGCATTATGAACCCAGGAAGATCATTATTTATTCCCGGGATGAATTCAAACAGTTCATCATGCAGAATGAGTTTAAGGAGTATGCCTCCAGGCTGCGTTTCTTCATCGGGGACGTGCGGGACAGGGAGAGGATGGCCAGGGCTTTTGAGGGGGTGGACTTTTGTGTTCATGCGGCGGCGCTGAAACAGGTGCCTGCCTGCGAGTACAATCCGGCAGAGGCCATTAAGACCAATATTAACGGTGCCCAGAACGTGATAGACGCGGCGCTGGACGCAGGGGTGAAGAAGGTAGTGGCGCTGTCCACAGACAAGGCGGTGAATCCCGTGAACCTGTACGGGGGGACCAAGCTGGTGTCGGACAAGCTGTTCATTGCCGCCAACGCCTATGCGGGGAACAAGGACATAAGCTTTTCCATTGTGCGCTACGGCAATGTGGCGGGCAGCCGGGGGTCAGTGATTCCCTTCTTCCACAACATTCTGAAAAACGGCGGCACGCAGTTACCCATCACGGATTACCGCATGACCCGTTTCTGGATCAGCATGCGCCAGGGTGTGGAACTGGTGATCAAGGCTTTGGAGGAGGCCAGGGGCGGCGAGACCTTTATCTCCAAAATTCCTTCCTTTAAGATCACGGATCTCGCCCAGGCCATGCTGCCCGGCTGCCAGATGCCGGAGGTGGGCATTCGGGAGGGGGAAAAGCTGCATGAGGTCATGGTGGCAGTGGAGGACGCCCCCAACACCTATGAGTATGATAATCACTTTATCGTTTATCCCCAGATGGTGTGGAGTGACAGGCAGAAGGCGCAGCCCACGGGCATAAAGGTGGCGGAAGGCTTCTCCTACAACTCCGGCAACAATACCCAGTGGCTGAGTGTGGAGGAGATCAGAGAACTGCTTAAGACTGTGGAACTGGAAAAATAAAAGAGGGCAAAGGAGCTGTTTCGCAGTGGCGGGCGTAGCGGCTCTTTTTGCAATTAAGGATATGGAACTTATGGAAAAAATCAGTGGGATGGTAAAGAAAAACCTGGGTTGGATATACCCTCTGGTGCTGTTGCTCTATCCGCTCCGGCATATCCGGGTGGGCGCGGAGTGGTGGGACACAGGCTACAACTATGGCAATTTTACCTATATGGAGCATATGGACCCCATGTGGCTGCTCAGCACCTATCTGGGCAATGCCCTGGGGCATCTGTTCACACTGCTGCCCGGCGGCGGTACCATGCTGGGGCTGAACATTTACACGGGGCTGATCGTGAGCCTGCTGGCGCTGGGGGGATATCTTTTTTTCACCCGCAGGGTGGGCCTGCCCAGGACCCTGACTTTCTGGGGAGAGATGCTGGCTGTCAGCTTCTGCTGGTGCCCCACGGCGCTGCTGTACAATTACCTGACCTATCTGCTGCTGGGTGCGGGAGTGGCGCTGTTGTACCATGCGCTGTCAGGTGACAGCGAAAAGACCTGCGGATATTTTTTGGGCGCAGGTCTTTGCCTGGGGCTTAATGTGCTGGTGCGTTTTCCCAACCTGGCGGAGACGGCACTTATTCTGGCAGTGTGGGCCATGGCGCTGATCCGCCGCCAGAAACCGGGGCGGACAGTGAAGCAGACCCTGCAATGCCTGGCGGGCTACCTGCTGGGGCTTTGCGGGGGCCTGGCCGTGATTGCGCTGCGGTATGGGCCGGAAACCTATGTCCAGGGAATTGTCAGGCTGTTGTCCATGCCCTCGGAGGCATCGGAATATACGGTCTACTCCATGGTGGTGCAGCAGCTGCGCAACTATCTGCAGAACTGTATCTGGCTGGGATATCTGGTTCTGATCATGGCAGTGGGCGTACTGGTATATATACCGCTTCCCCGAAAAGGGAGGTGGATCAAGTACGTCGGCTATGGGGCCTGTGTATGCTGGAGCTTCTATGAGTTGATTTCCCGCGGCGGTTTTCATTTGAAATCCGGCATCAAGTCAGGTATCTTTTTGGCGGTACTGGGATTGGCCGTATATGATTTCCGGAAATGGAAGCTGATCAAGCACATGGGCTATGTGGCCTGTGTGTTCTGCGGCTTTTACTATCTGATGCTGCAAAATATGTTCAACCTGAAATACAGCACCAAGCTCAGCGCTTTCCAGTGGGGGGCCGTGCTGCTGACCGCCACTCTGGCGGTGGGGCTGGTCACCCTTCTGCGCAAAAACAGCACGGAGAAGGAGAAGCTGCTGTGCGGGCTGGGGATGCTGGTGATTCTGATCACCCCTCTGGGCAGTAATAATCACCTGTATTCCGCCATCAACAATCTGTTTTTGGTGGCACCCTTTACCCTGTGGATGCTGGTGCGGTTCCTGAGATGGATCCCGGCTGCGGCGGGCGGGAAAAGACTGCCCGGTAAAATCGGACAGGGAGGCTGGCTGGCCGGCTTTTTCCCGGTGAGGGCCATGCTGGTGTGCATACTGTTCATGATCACCGTGCAGGGCACGCTGTTCGGTCTCGGGTATGTGTTCTCCGAGGGCGATGGGGGAGAGAACCTACATACGCCCATTGCCCATAACGCCGTCCTGAAGGGGATGCTCACCTCCCCGGACAGGGCGGAGATTATCAGCGGTCTGTCGGCCTATGTGCGGCAGGAGGGGTTGGAGGGCCGGGAGGTTATTCTCTACGGGCAGATTCCCGCCATGTCCTATTACCTGCAAATGCCTTTCGCCATCACGTCCTGGCCGGATCTGCCCTCATATAATTACGAGGTCATGGTTGCAGATCTGGAGCGTCTGGCGGGGCAGATCGACGACGGACAGCGGCAGAAACCGGTGCTGCTGTTGGAAAAGCGCCCGGGCAGTTATCTGACGGAAGGCTTGGAGGCCCTGAAAGCCCTGGGACTGAATGAACATCAGATCGCGGAGATCACAGAAAGCCCCAAGCTGCGGCTTCTGGAAGACTGGATAGCGCGGTACGGGTATGAACTCTGCTTTGAAAACGAGAAATTCCTGCTGTTCCTGGCACCGTAGGCAGGGGAGATACGTCATATACTGCCCAATCGTGCGGCGTGGGGCGTGCAGGAATCGGAAAAGCTTAGCGCCGGTTAGTATAACCGCCCGCGCGTATATGAGGCATAAGTAATTTTTGCAGGTGAATGAGGATTGGAATGAAAGACCGTTTACATCTTAAAAATGGTAGAATGACAGATATGGAAAAGAGGGAACGCTTCCGGGAGATGATGGCCTGGGGGGTGCTGGGAGCGGCCTTTCTGCTGCTGGTGGCGCTGAATGTATTCTGGGGGGATCACTGGATAGACTCGGATATGGCGGCGGAGATGATTTTTTCCCGGCTGCTGGCCCGGGAGGGAAAGTGGATCGCCACGGAGAACTGGTACTATTCCACGGAATTCCGGGTATTGTATACGCAATTGATCATGACCCCCCTGTTTCATGTGCTGGGCGACTGGCATGTGATCCGGGTACTCACCAATGTGATTACGTATCTTCTGATGCAGGGGGCCTATTTTTACTGCATGAAGCCCTTCGGAATCCGCAGAAGCACGGTGGTCTTCTCGTCTGTGATCCTGCTACTGCCCTTCTCGGAGACATTAATGACCCATATGCAGATGGGCAATACTTATATGTGGCATGTGATCCTGATTCTGTGCTCCTTCGGGATGTTCCTGCGCCTTTGCCAGCCCCGGGAGGGGAGAATGGCGGGCCGGCTTGTCACCCTTATTCTGTATGTGGCCCTCAGTGTGGTCTGCGGCCTGTCGGGGGTGCGGTATATGCTGGCCATGCAGGTGCCGCTTTGTATTACCGCGGGAATTTATATCCTGAAAAGCGGAGAGTTTGCGCTGCTGAGAAGGGAATTCTGTATAGGACATCTCCGGCAGCAGATCGGGCGGCTTCTCTCCGGGGAACGGCGGTCCTATCTGTGTTACAGCCTGCTGGGCCTGCTGGGGGCGGGCGTGGGATATCTGGTCAATGTGGCGGTGCTGGGGCGTAAGTTCATGTTCCAGATGTATGATGTGACTAACTTTATTAAGGTTTTTCAGGGCGTACTGTTGGAACGGACCCAGGATACGGTGGGGAATCTGCTGCAGCTGTTTGGATATATTGAGGAGAAGGGCTTCCTGTCTGTCAGGGGCCTGATCTCCATGCTGGCCTTTGGCTTTTTGGCGGGGATTGTGTTTCTGACCGTGCGGTGCGCCAGGCTGCTGGCGGGAGAGTGGGGAAGGCTTACAGCCGTCCGGGAGGGGGCTGAGACTGAAGCGCGGCGTATCCGTCTGGCGCACAGCCGCCTGGCCCTGTGGCTTTTTGTGACGGCATTTGTGCTGAACACATTTGTTTTCCTGTTCACCACCAGTACCATTGTGGCAAGGTACTATATCACGGTATTTTTGTTTGTGCTGCCCCTGCTGTGTATTTACGATGCATATGAGACGCTGCCGTTAGACCGGATGCTTTTGGCGCTGCTGCTTTGCGGCGCGCTGGGCCTTACCACGGCAAAATGTGTTTATTCTTATATAGATAAGGACAAAAATGAAGATAAAAGGCCCGTCGCCGCATATTTGGAGGAGCAGGGATATACCTTCGGCTATGCCAGCTACTGGAACGGCAATATCATTACGGAGTTGACGGACGGCCAGGTGGAGATCGCCAATCTTCGTGAGATTGACAAAATGGACATGTTTACCTGGTCCAGCCCCGTGAGATATTATCAGGAGGGGTATCATGACGGCAAGACTTTTATCCTGCTGACGGCCCGGGAGGCGGAGGAATTTGCGCAGGTGCCGGTGATTGCGGCGGGAGAAGTGGTTTATGAGCAGCAGGGCTATGTGGTGCTGCACTATGATTCGACGGAGGAGTTATGGATTTCAGTGTCCGCTGGGACGGGCAGACAGGAGTCGATGTGAAGTGGAAGGAAAGAATATCTCGAAATAGATGGCAGTTGGCGGTGCTGGCTCTGGTGCTGCTGGTCCAGTGCTTTTATATCAGCCAGAAGCAGGGGTATCATATGGATGAACTGCTGACCTTTGAATTGGGCAATGCGGAGTTCAATCCCTGGATCGTGCCCACCCAGCCGGTGGGCCGCCTGGCGAAGTTCATGCAGCGGGAGATCTATGCGGACAGCCTGGGGGAGACCCTGGAAAATCTGAAGGATACCGTGGTGGATGTGCTGCAGAACAGGGGGAGCAGCAAGCTGCTCAGCTATCAGGCAGATGTCTATGAGGAGCCGGTGTGGATCACCGGAGAGCAGTTCCACGAATACATCACTGTGGGAGAGCGGGATGCCTTCAATTACCTGTCGGTATATTTCAATGTAAAGGACGACAATCATCCGCCGCTGTACTTTATGCTGGTACACACCCTGTCTTCTGTTTTCCGGGAGAAGATTTCTCCCTGGATGGGGTGTGTCTTTAACCTGGCGGCGGTCATGGGCTGCTGTATCCTGATGTTCGCCCTGGGCCGCCTGCTGGCCGCCCATCATATGACGGATGAAAAGACCGGGGAGTGCTGGGGGCTGTGCAGCGGACTGTTGTACGGATGCTCTTCCGGGGCCATCGCCACTACGGTGTTCATCCGCATGTATGGCGTTATGACATTCCTGTGTATGCTCACTCTGTATCTGCATTTACAAAAATGGCTGGGCGGCCACAGCCATTCCGGAAAGGATTTTAAGAAAAAAAACGGGGGGCTGATCCTGGTGACAGCGCTGGGGTTCTGGACCCAGTACTTTTTCCTCTTCTACTGCCTGCTGCTGGCCCTGGTGACAGTTATCATTTTGTTTCGGGAGGACAGAAGGAGGGAATCCTTTTGCTATATCCGCAGCATGGTCATCGCTGCCGTGGTCGGCGTGGGAGTCTATCCCTTTGGGGTAAAGCATATCCTTGCCAGCGGCCGGGGCGTGGAGGCCATCGGCAATCTGCTGGGCGGGCTTTCCGGATATGGGGAGCGCCTGTTATCCTTTGGCGGTATCCTGCTGCAGCGCACCTTCGGGCAGAAAACGCCGGGGCTGCTGGTGGTGGCATTGCTGCTTGTGGTGGTGGTGATCCTGCGGATGGGCTATGGGACAGAGGCCCGCAAAGGCGGGGAGGCAAACGGTTCTCCCGACAGTGGC
>CAMWSA010000136.1 GCA_947176785.1 uncultured Lachnospiraceae bacterium | reverse complement strand
GGATTAGGAGGCGTAAAAGATGGCTTATAAAGGACATAAAATCAACCCAAATAAATTTGAGGTGGGGCAGATCAAGATCTTTCTGCTGGTGCTTCCTCTGGTTATCCTCACGGGCCTGCCGATTGTGTTCATCATATTCCATGCGTTTAAGCCCATGGAAGAATTGTTCGCATTCCCCCCCAAGTTTATTACCACAAATCCCACGCTGGATAATTTCAGAAAACTGTTCAAGGCATCCAGGACTGCGGGAATCCCGCTTTCCAAGTATGTGTTCAACAGCCTTCTGATCACGGTGTCGGTAGTGTTTTTATCCCTGTTTTTCTCCACGGCGGCCTCCTATGCGCTGTCCAAGCTGAAATTCAAGGGGAGAAACATGATGATGCAGATCAATCAGTTCGCGCTCATGTTTGTCCCGGTGGCGGTGATGATTCCCCGTTATCTGGTGGTCAACACCATGGGGCTTACCAACACCTACTGGGCCCATATCCTTCCGCTGATCCCGCTGCCTGTGGCGCTGTTTCTGATCAAGCAGTTTGTGGACCAGGTGCCGCAGTCCCTGATCGAGGCGGCGTATATGGACGGGGCCACGGAGATCCATATCTATTTTAAGGTGATCCTGCCGCTGATCAAGCCGGCCATAGCCACCGCGGCTATCCTGGTATTCCAGCAGGTGTGGACCAACATGGAAGCTTCCAACTATTATGTAAACGATGAGGGACTCAAATCCCTTGCCTTTTATATGAATACCCTGAGCAGCGGCACAGGCAATACGGTAGCCGGCCAGGGAGTGGCTGCTGCCGCGTCGCTGATTATGTTTGTCCCCAATCTGGTATTGTTCTGCATCCTGCAGAAGAACGTTATGAATACCATGGCACATTCCGGTATCAAGTAGAAATGAGAGGGTGAAGGAATTGATGAAGAAGATATCAAAAAAACTTGTATTATCTTTGACAGTACTCCTTCTGGCGGCAATATTGATAAGGATGCCGTTGGAAATATATGCGGATGCCCCCTATAAAACGTACACGGTTGACGGATATGGCTATGTGACGGAAACGCAGACGGCGTATCTTCCCTATATGACTATTACCAAGGTCGGGGAAGAGGCGTTGAACGGCCCTACGGATTTTACCCTTTTGGAAGACGGAAGCATGTATATTCTGGACAGCGGCAACCGCCGGATAGTGGTATCCGACCTGGAAGGAAATCTGATTGACACTTTTGGAGAGGGTACGCTGGTAAATCCGCGAGGCATCTATGTGACGCCGGAGCATATCTGTTATGTGGCGGACAGGGACGCCAAAAGCATCTTTGTCTTTGACGAAGAGGGTGAACTGATGCAGACCTATGGGAAACCGGAGCATGCCCTGTACGGCAGCACACAGGATTTCCTGCCTATAAAGATCGTTGCAAATTCCGCGGGCACCATGTATGTGATCTGTGAGTCCAACACAAATGGTATTGTCCAGATCAGTCCGGTGGAGGGCGGTACGTTCCTGGGATATTTCGGAACCAACAGCACCGACAAAAACCTGTGGACTATTGTATGGCGCGCTCTGCAGACGGAGGCCCAGAGAGCCAGATCCTTAAGCAACCTTCCGTCCACGCCCACCAACCTGGCCATCGATGAAAAGGGTCTGATCTACACTGTAACCGCAGGCGAGGAAAAGGAGACGCTGAAACGCCTCAATATCGCGGGAATTAATATGATTGAGCCAAACAGATACGATGAGACGCCCGCGGCAGTAGCGGTGGGAAACCATGACAACGTATTTGTGGCATCTACGCAGGGTTACATATACGAGTACAACAATGAGGGCAACATGCTCTTTGTGTTTGGCGGCAGTGATGTGGGACAGCAGAGGATCGGCCTTTCTACCAGAGTGGAAGCCATCCAGATCGGAGCGGACGACAAGATCTATGTGTTGGATTCCGAAAAAGCCCAGATTCAGATTTATGAGCCCACGGAGTTCACCAGTCTGCTGCATGAAGCCCTGTTCCTGTTCTCCAAGGGGCGGTATACGGAGAGTAAAGGCCCCTTAAGCCTGGTGCTGCAGATGAACAACCTGTTTGACTATGCCAATATGGCCATGGGCAAGGCGCTTGTCCAGGAAGAACAATATGAGGAGGCGCTGCACTATTCCCGGCTTGCCAAGGATTTTGACGGATATTCCGACGCGTTCTGGGAAATCAGAAACCAGTGGCTCAAGGACTATCTGGTTCCCATGGTCCTGATCATAGTCGCAATTCTGGTGATAAAAAAGATTTTGCAGGTTCTGGATAAAAAGAAAGGAATTCTGGCCGGACCCAGGGCAGCCATGAAGAGTTTTAAGGACAAAAAGCTGGTGAAGGAACTGGGCTACATGTTCTACTTCATGAAGCATCCCGTGGATGGCTGCTATGGAGTCAAGAGAGAGGGAAGGGTTTCCCTGCTCAGCACCAATATCATACTGGTTCTGGGGATTCTGTTCTATGTGATTAACAAGTATTTCTGCGGATTTTTGTTAAAGACCGTGAGAGAGGGAAGCTATGATATTGTGTCGGATGTGGGACTTCTGGTAATTGCCTTTGTGCTGGTAACGGGCTGTAATTACCTGATCTGCACCATCAACGAAGGAGAAGGAAAACTAAAAGATATATACTGCTCTTTCGTATACAGTTTTACTCCCTATGTGGTGCTTTTGCCGGTGATTTTCCTGCTCTCCCATGTGGTTACATACAACGAAGTGTTCTTTGTGGAATTTGCGACTTTGTTCATGTATGTCTGGATCGTGGTCCTGGTGTTCATCTCCATCAAGGAGATCAACGATTACAGCGTAAAAGATACCTTTAAGATCATAGGGCTGACACTGTTTACGATTTTGATAGCCGTACTGCTGGCATTTATCATTTATGTATTGTGGACACAGGTGTTTGAATTCATCCAGTCCATAGCTGGAGAGGTGGTGTATAGGATTGGCAGCTAAAGTAAAGAAGACAATAGCAATATTTCTGGCGGCGGTATGCCTGCTTGCGTCAGTAACGGCCTTTGCGCCCATGAGGGCACAGGCTGCGCAGGCGCAGATTAACGGACACAGCCTGATAGCGGAAAACGATAATTACGCGCTGTATATGAACGAGGAGTACCTGTCGATCATCGTACTGGACAAAGCCACAGGGGCCTACATGGAATCGGCGGTCAGCTACGACGACGGCAAGAACAACGCCACCTGGTCCGCAGCCATGAGGTCTGCGCTGGTGCTTACGGTGATCTACGGTATAACCGACACCCAGCAGGCGGATCTGGTCAATGACGAGGTGACCAAAGACATTACCTATACGGACAACGGGTTCTCCGCAAAAGTATACTGGACCAAATACCGGTTCGGAATGACCCTGGAGGTCGAGCTTACGGAGGACGGGGTGATCGCCCTCATACCCGACGAGTCCATTGTGGAGGACGGGGAGGATTACTTCATCGGGACGGTTTCCATGTACCCTTATTTGGGGCACACCTATCTGGATGAGAAGGAAGGCTACATGTTTATTCCGGACGGGAACGGGGCCCTGATCTATCTGGAAGACAAGGAAGGGCGCTTTCGAAGCGGTTTCACAAGCATGATATACGGGGATGACCCGGGCTTTGCCAGACAGAGTGGCTCCAATCTGTGGCAGGATCACAACATCATCAACGATGCCAATAAGGTGATGGCCCCTGTGTACGGCATGGCGCACACCAGTGAAGGGATTGCCTATCTGGCCGTGGTGGAGAAGGGGGCCGAACGGGCGTCCATCATTGCCAATCCCAACGGTGCCAATGTGGATTACAACAGAGTCTACGCAAGGTTTACGGAGAGAGTGGTATTTACCCAGTACAACGGCAACAATTCCTCTTCCGCCTACCAGACGGCCGAAACCGGCAGAAGCCATTCGGACTTGCAGGTACACTGGATCTTCCTGGCGGAGGAGGATGCCAATTACTGCGGAATGGCCAATGCGTACAGGGCATATCTGCTGGAGAGGGGAGATCTGGTGCCCAGTGCCGACAATTCCTACAATACCAGGGTTGACTTTCTGGGATCTGACAGGGAATCCTGGGTGGTAGGAACCAGCGCCGTGGTGATGACCACCACCGATGACATCAGGGAAATTTATGACGATCTGAAGAAGGAAGGCGTTACGGATATTTTTTCCGTCTACAAGGGATGGCAGAAAGGGGGACTTTACAACCTGCCCGTCAGTTCCTACAAGGCGGATTCCGGCATCGGCGGGACGGGCGATCTGACTTCCCTCATAAAGGAAGCGGAAAGCTCCGGAATCAAGTTCTATCTTTATAACGATGCCCTGCGGCTCAACCCGGTAGAAAGCAGTTCCGTCTTTAATGTGGTAAAGCAGATAAACAGAAGAAGATTCTCCGAATACACCTATAAGGACGTGTATGAAGAATTTTTATATCTGATCCCCTCCAGGACGGGCACGCTGCTGGGGCAGTTTGTGAACAGCTACACGAAAAAGGGAGTGAAGAATCTGGCTCTGGCAGGGATTACCAACACATTATTCTCCAACTATTATGACAATGTGTTTTACAGCAGGCACAATAACGCGGCGGAATACGACAAAATCCTCGGCCAGATAGCCGGCCAGACGGATCTGGTGATGGAGCAGCCCTTTGCCTACCTGTGGAAATACACGGATGCTTTTCTGGATATGCCGCTGTACACCTCCAACTATATGTATGAAGATGAGAGCGTTCCGTTCATGTCCATCGTGCTCAAGGGCGTGATGCCGGTGTATTCCGAATATGTGAATTTTGAGGCCAACAAGCAGGAGTTTTTCCTGAAGATGGCGGAGACGGGAACTTTCCCTTCCTTCTATATAACCAAGGAAAGCTCATCCGACCTGGTCAATACAAATTCCAGTGACATATACAGTTCCCAGTACGATGTGTACCGTGACACCATGATAGCCTATGCCGAAGAACTGGCCGAGATCAACGCAAAGGTGGAAGGCGCTTACATCGTGGGCCACGAGATCAGAGGGAACGGTGTCACGGTAGTAACCTATGGCAACGGTGTAAAAATCTACCTGAATTACGGCAATGCGGAGGCTCAGGCGGACGGTTACACTATCGAAGGAATGTCCATAAAGGTGGTAGAGTAAATGAGGAAAGAGAAAAAAGTGAAAGATCCCAGGGCGAAGCTTGGGAAATTGGAAAAACGAGAGGCGAGAGCGGGGTATCTGTTCGTGGCGCCATGGCTGATCGGCGTAGGGCTGTTCTTGTTATATCCGCTCTGCCAGTCCTTCTATTACATGTGGTTCAATATCAGGATCACACCGCTGCAGACCCTGTACACTTATGTGGGAACCGGCAATTTTACCCAGATCTGGCTGGAAAACCCCGAGTTTCCCCAGCAGATCGTCACATATCTGTGGCAGACCATAGTGGAGGTACCCATCATCGTGGTATTTGCCCTGATGATCGCCATTATGCTGAACGGAAATATCAAATGCAGAGGGTTGTTCAGACTGATCTTCTTCCTGCCGGTAATCATTGTCAGCGGGCCCGTTATGAATATGCTGGTGTCCGAGGGCGCAGCCAGTATTCCGGCCATGAATACGGATTCCATAGTGGCGGCATTTGACACATTCCTGCCCAGCCGTCTGGCAGAGTCCATAGGGGAGGTATTCTCCGACATGATCATGATCCTGTGGTATTCCGGGGTGCAGATCCTGATTTTCCTGTCGGCCCTGCAGAAGATTGATACCGCCATGTATGAGGCGGCTTCCATGGACGGCGCTTCGGGATGGGAGAGCTTCTGGAAGATTACTCTGCCCACCATCAAGCCCTATATCCTTTTGAATGCGGTGTATTCGGTTATCTTCCTGTCCAGCAATGAACAGAATACGCTGATCACCATGATCCAGGACGCCATGTTCTCGGGGACCAAGGAGAAGGGCTATGGGTATGCGGCGGCCATGGCCTGGATGTATGCCGTGATCGTCACGCTGATCGTGCTTTTGTTCTTCCTGCTGCTGGGCTCCAAGAAGGATGTGTATGACAGGCAGATCAAACGCAGAAAGAGGGCACTGAAGAAAGAGGCAAGACTTGTCAAGAAGATAGAGAGGAGGGGCAGGAGAAATGCAAGGAAAATCGAACAAGCAAGGCAAAAGCGCAAGTACAAGACCTACAGCGGCGAAAGCGACTATTAAGAGCAGGTTTACCAAAGAAAAAATGCGCCGTTTTGTATTCGGCACCAGGGAGAAAGAGGGTGCCGGAAAGCAGATCGTGGTGTACGGCCTGCTGATCTGCATCGGATTTGTCTATCTGTATCCAATCCTTTATATGATCAGTACCAGCCTGATGAATCGGGACGACCTGCTGGATTCCTCCATAAACTGGCTGCCCGGGACGCTGTATCTGCAAAACTATATAGATGCAGCCAACAGCATGAATTTCTGGATCTCACTGCTGAAGGGGATTGTGATTGCGGGGATCCCTACCCTGCTGAACATTCTGGTGTGTATGCTGGTGGGCTATGGATTTGCCACCTTTGCCTTTAAGGGAAGGGCAGTCATGATAGGGCTCCTGCTCTTTTCCTATATATTGCCCAGCCAGGTAACCATGATCCCCACCTATGGGCTTTACAGTAAGATGGGCATCGTGGGGACTCTATGGACCTTCATTCTCCCGGCTTTGTTCGGAAACGGGCTAAACGCGCCGATTTTTATCCTGATCTTTTACCAGTTCTTCCGGCAGGTGCCAAGAGTGCTGCTGGAAGCCGCGAAGATCGACGGTGCGGGGCATTTTAAGACTTTTGCGAGAGTTGCCGTGCCCTCCGCGGGCCCTGCGATCCTGACGGTGGGACTGTTTTCCTTCGTGTGGTACTGGAATGAGTCCTATCTGACAGAGATGTATGTCCAGGGGCTTTCCAGCAAGAGCTTATGGGTCAATCTGGTGGTGCAGCTGAAGAACTTCGAAACCAGCTTTGAGACCATGCAGGCCACGGGAGATGTAGCGGTAAGCCTGAGCGAATCGGTTAAGATGGCGGCCACGGCCCTGAGCATCCTGCCGCTGATGCTGATGTATTTTGTCCTGCAGAAGCAATTTGTGGAGAGCATCGACAGAGCGGGTATCACCGGCGAATAACGGGTCTTTCTCCGGCCTGGGCCGGATTGAGATATATGTATGCGGCGCGCTTTGAAGACGCCGGAGCAAAAACAGTATATTCCCGGACGGGTCACCTGGACCTGATCCATGTACTGTCCGGGGATATGCGGCACTCAAAATAAGGAGGATGGAAGATGAAAAAGAAAATGTTGGCTTTGTTGCTGTGCGCGACAACGGTATTTGCCGTAGCCGGATGCGGCAGCCAGGGTAACGGCCCTTCCGGTAAGGTGGATGAGAACGGCGTAACCACCGATGACATCACGCTGACCTACTGGCATTACGAGGATGAGACTACCATTAATCTGCTGGCAGAGGCGTTCATGACAAAGTACCCCAATATTACGGTGGAAACCAGGGTAATCAGCGACATGAGTACGGATCTCTCCGCCGCGGCCACCGCCGGGACCTTCCCGGACGTGTTTGCGGGAACGGATGTGGATACGGCTCTGGCGAACCAGTATTGGAGAGATATCACAGAATATTGGAACAATGATCCTGAGAATCAGAATTTGATGGCTACCATCAACGAGTACGGCATCGGATGCTTTGACACAAATGTGCGGTATGCGGCCCCTGTATACTATCAGCCCAGCGCCATGTTTGTGGACAAAAATGTGGTTGAAACCCTGAATCTGACCATGCCCGATACGGACTGGACCTGGGCGGAGATGATCGATTTTATCAAAACGGCCACCCAGGGCAGCGGAGGCGACAAATATTACGGCCTGGGATATTATAACAGACTGGATTCCCTGTACGGCATTGCGGCGGTTTCTCCCGACGTGCGCAGAATCAAGGGGGAATTTGGATTCAACGGGACGGATTATGACCTGTCCTACTGGGCTATCGGCGAGCAGGAATTCTCCGATCTGAAGCTGGCGGGCTATGTGGCTCCCCTGCAGGGCACCATGGATATGTTTGACTGGCTGGGGGATCCTGACGCATGGTTCGGCAATACGGGACACGCGGCTGTGGCTTCCGAGGGCTTCTGGACCTTCCAGAATATCTGGAATACCACCGTGGAGGGTGTTCCCTATCAGGAGAAGTACGGCGGCACGGACTGGATCCCTTATGTAACTCCCAATGTGGTGGACGAGAAGGAGCATAACGTTATCGGAAGCATGTACCTGGGCGGTGTTTCCACATCCTGCCAGTACCCCTATGAAGCCTATCTGCTGCTGAAGTTTATGGGCTGGGGCGTGGACGGATGGCTGGCCAGAATGGATATCTATGAAGATGAGTCCATTACCAATGCCAGCAATGTGCCTCTGAAGAATTCCAATATGCCGGTTCCCCTGAATCTGGATCAGACTGTATGGGACAGATATAAGGCCCTGTTCCCTCAGGACGCAGACCACAAGGGTTACTGGGACGATTATTTCAGCAGCATCACAAGGCCGGTGCCTTTTGGATGGCAGAGTATCGCAGGCTACTGGAATTTCTGTGACCAGTACTTCAATAAGATCGGCATCCATGATCTGGTAGACAACGGTTCCGCCCAGGCCGCAGACTATGCGGAGGAGGCTACCAGACAGGCGAATTACTACCATGCGGAGGCGATGATCTCCTACTTCGGCCCCAATGGCTATGGTATACTTTCGGATGAGGAAGTGGCTCAGTACCAGACCTTTATAGATTCCTTTACACAGTAAGCCTGCGTCCGGCGCGCCGGCCTGCGTGGAAATCTGGCCCATGCCGTAAAAGCGCCGGCTCATACGGCATGGGCATGGGGGGAAGAGGATCATATTTCAATAAATAAAATTTATCTATAGGACATAAAAAGGAGGATATAGGAC
>CAMWSA010000135.1 GCA_947176785.1 uncultured Lachnospiraceae bacterium | reverse complement strand
GCTCTCCTGAACAAGGAGTGCGCAGAAGCGCCCGGAATCAAGGAAAATGAGCAAAACGCCCAGCGTTTAGCTCTCCTGAACAAGGAGTGCGCAGAAGCGCCCGGAATCAAGGAAAATGAGCAAAGCGCCCAGCGTTTAGTTCTTCTGGACCAAAAGTGCGCAGAAGCACACAGAGGTCCGCTGCCTGCATAGTCGGGGCATGGCTTCGCATCGACCGTGAATAGGGGTATTTAAATACGAGGAGGTGTGTGGCATATGGTGATAGAAGTTGACTTTAACAGCGATGAAGCGTTGTATCTACAGCTGCGCAATCAGATCATCATGGGAATCGCTACCGCCCAGTTCAGGGAAGGAGACTCTCTGCCCAGCGTTCGTCAGCTGGCAGAACTGGTGGGAATCAATATGCATACCGTCAACAAGGCTTATACTGTGCTGAAGCAGGAGGGCTTTGTGAAGGTGGACAGGCGCAGGGGGGCGGTTATCGCCGTAGATGTGGATAAACTGCGCACCATTGCGGAATTGAAAAAGGAACTCCGGGTAATATTAGCCAGGGGAAGCTGTAAGAATGTTACCAGGGAGGAAATGCATGCGTTAATTGACGAAATCTATGAGGATTATGGAGGACTGGTGTGATGCAGTCACGTTATACGGAAAAGGCGGAAGCCGCGCTGAAACATGCAGAGAAATGTTCCCGTTCCCTGAAGCAGGGATACGTAGGCACGGAGCATATACTGGTGGGATTGATGAAGGAGGGCACGGGCGTGGCCGCCAGGGTGTTGGCGGACAATGAGGTGTCCCTGGAACAGGTGCTGGAAATGATCAGGGAGTTGATCGCCTTCGAGGGCGGCACGGCCATCAAGGAGAGGGAAGGCTATTCCCCCCGTGCGGAAAAAATTCTGGAGGAGGCCAACAGGCAGGCGGAACGTTTTGGCCAGTCCCGTATCGGCACGGAACATATTTTGATGGCGCTGATCAAGGAGGGGGAAAATGTGGCGGTGCGCCTGCTGAACACCATGAACGTTTCCACCCAGAAGCTCTATGTGGATCTGCTTTCCGCCATCGGGGCGGACCCCAACCTGTATAAGGAAGACCTGGGCAGGAGATCGGGAAAGAACAGCAAGACAGGCACACTGGATCAGTACAGCCGCGACCTGACAGCTTTAGCCAGGGAGGGAAAGCTGGACCCGGTGATTGGCCGGGAGGACGAGATTCGCAGGGTGATCCAGATCCTGAGTCGCAGGACCAAGAACAATCCCTGCCTGATCGGTGAACCCGGCGTGGGAAAGACAGCCGTGGTGGAGGGGTTGGCACTGCGCATTGTGGAGGGACAGGTGCCCTTTACCGTGCGGGATAAGCGGGTGCTGACGCTGGATCTCTCCGGCATGGTGGCGGGCAGCAAATACAGGGGAGAATTTGAAGAGAGGATTAAGAAGGTCATCCGTGAAGTGATTGCGGCGGGCAATGTGATCCTTTTCCTGGATGAGATGCACACCATTATCGGTGCCGGCGGCGCGGAGGGTGCCATTGACGCATCCAATATTCTTAAGCCCTCTCTGGCCAGGGGGGAGTTGCAGCTGATCGGTGCCACCACCATCTCCGAGTACCGGAAATATGTGGAGAAGGATGCCGCCCTGGAGCGTAGGTTCCAGCCGGTGAATGTGGAGGAACCCACTGAGGAAGAGGCAATCTGCATCCTGGAGGGCATCAAGGAGAAATATGAGGCGCATCACCAGGTGAATATCAGCCAGGAGGCTGTGGAGGCGGCAGTGCGTCTGGCAAACCGCTATATCAATGACCGCAACCTGCCGGATAAGGCTATTGACCTGATCGATGAGGCTGCCGCCGCCGCCCGGCTGCAGACGGCGAATGTGCCCCATAAACAGCAGGAACTGCGAAAACAGCTGAGAGAACTGGACCGGGAGTTGGAAGCGGCCATCCGCCGGGAGGATTTCGGGCAGGCCGGAGAGGTGAAGCGTCAGCAGGATCAGGTGCTGCAGAAGCTGGAGCGCATGAAAAAGCGGGCAGCCGGTTCAGGGGAGGAGACCAGGCTGGAAATAGGAGAAGAAGAGATCGCCGCCGTAGTTTCCATGTGGACCAGGATCCCTTTGCAGAAGCTGGCGGAGAAGGAGAGCGAGCGTCTGCTGAAGCTGGAACAGCTTCTGCACAGGCGGGTGATCGGCCAGGAGGAGGCTGTCAAAGCCGTATCCAGGGCTATGCGCAGAGGGCGGGTGGGGCTTAAAGATCCAAACAGGCCCATCGGTTCCTTCCTGTTCTTAGGCCCCACAGGCGTGGGCAAGACCGAACTGAGCAAGGCGCTGGCTGAGGCCATGTTCGGCTCGGAGAATGCCATGATCCGGGTGGATATGTCCGAATATATGGAGGGGCACTCGGTGTCCAAAATGATCGGGTCTCCGCCCGGCTATGTAGGATTTGACGAGGGCGGACAGCTCAGCGAGAAGGTGCGGCGCAATCCATACAGTGTGGTGTTGTTTGATGAGATTGAGAAGGCCCACCCGGATGTGTTCAATATTTTACTACAGGTACTGGACGACGGCCATATTACCGACTCCAAGGGCAGGAAAGTCAGCTTTAAGAACACGATACTGATCATGACCTCCAACGCGGGGGCGCAGCGGATTGTAGACCCTAAGAATCTGGGATTTGCCGCCGACAACAGCGCTGCCCGGAACTATGAGAAGATGAAGTCCGGTGTGATGGAGGAGGTAAAACGCAGCTTCAAGCCGGAATTTATCAACCGCATTGACGATATTATTGTATTCCATCAGCTGGATCATGACAATATGAAGGAGATCATCCAGCTGTTGTCCGGCAGTCTGTGTAAGCGCTGCCAGAGTCAGATGGAGATTCAGCTGTCGTTGACCGGCGCACTGAAGGAGCATTTGGTTGAGAAATACGCCGACCAGAAGATGGGGGCAAGGCCGTTGAAACGGGCCATACAGTCCGTGGTGGAGGATGCGCTGGCAGAGGAGATCCTGCGAGGCAGCGTGCAGCCGGGCGACACGGTATCTGCGGGCTATAAACAGGAGAAAGTGACTTTTACGGTCAAGAACCGGTAGTGGATATCAGTGCTTGTGGATGGATATAGCCGGAACCTGCTGACATGGCGGGAGCAGTGGCGGCATATATTCAGATACATGCGATGCGATAGCCAGGAGAACCCTGAGATTTACGGGTAGAGGAAAGATGGCACAGGCGAAGAACAAATCTGTATTTTACTGTCAAAACTGTGGGTTTGAGTCCACAAAGTGGATGGGGCAGTGCCCCGGCTGCAAAGAATGGAATACCTTTGTTGAGGAAGTCGTCAAAGCGGCTTCCTTAAAAAATGCGGGCAGGAGTGCGGCGGTGAGGAGCAGCAGCGCCCCCGCTGTGCTGGCAGATATTACGATTCAGGAGGAAGCGCGTATACAGACCCGTATCGTGGAACTGGACCGGGTACTGGGGGGCGGTATTGTACAGGGATCGCTGACGCTGGTGGGAGGCGACCCCGGTATCGGCAAATCAACCCTGCTGCTGCAGACCTGTAGAAAGCTGGCGGCGGACGGCCACAAGGTTCTCTATATCTCCGGGGAGGAATCCCAGGTGCAGATCAAGATGCGTGCGGACCGGATCGGTAGCTTTGCGGATAATATGCTGCTGCTGTGTGAGACCAATCTGGGCGGCATTGCGGAGGTGATCCGCCGGGAGATGCCCAGGGTGGTGATCATAGACTCCATTCAGACCATGTACAACGAGGAAGTGTCTGCGGCTCCGGGCAGCGTCTCTCAGGTGAGGGAGTCCACGGGAGTCCTGTTACAGCTGGCTAAAGGGATGAACATCTCCGTCTTCATTGTGGGTCATGTGACCAAGGAGGGGACGGTGGCAGGCCCCAGGGTATTGGAGCATATGGTGGACACGGTGTTGTATTTTGAAGGGGACAGGCATGCCTCCTATCGGATTCTCAGAGGGGTCAAGAACCGTTTTGGCTCCACCAATGAGATCGGTGTGTTTGAGATGCGCCAGGAGGGGCTGGTGGAGGTCCACAACCCTTCCGAATATATGCTGGAGGGCAGGCCGGAGGGAGCCAGCGGTTCGGTGGTAGCCTGCGCCATGGAGGGGACCAGGCCGTTGCTGCTGGAGATCCAGGCGTTGGTCTGCCACAGTAATTTCGGCATTCCCAGGCGGCAGACAACGGGCACGGATTTTAACAGGGTGAATCTGCTGATGGCAGTGCTGGAAAAGCGCTGTGGCGTGCAGTTGTCGGGCTGTGATGCCTACGTGAATATCGCGGGCGGCATGAAGGTCCAGGAACCAGCCATAGACCTGGCTATTGTGCTGGCAGCCCTGTCCAGCTTTAAGAACCGGGAGATCAGTCCCAGGCTGGTGGCATTTGGGGAGGTGGGGCTGTCCGGCGAGGTGCGCAGTGTCAGCATGGCGGCCCAGCGGGTGGCGGAGGCCCGCAAGCTGGGCTTTGACACCTGCATTCTTCCGGCGGTGTGCATGAAGGGATTGAAGAGCGACGGGCAAATGAAACTCATCGGGGTCAGAACCATACAGGATGCAGTGAATGCCGTGCTGTAGCGGAATTGCCCTGAAACAACAGGGAATGCGCTTTGTGTATTCCCTGTTGTCAAAAATAAAAAACCTGCATGCATTGATAAATCAATACATGCAGATCCTTATCAGCAGGGGAAGAGGGAATCGAACCCCCGTTAACGGTTTTGGAGACCGCCGCACTACCGCTGTACTATTCCCCTTTGGGATCAGCCGTTCACTGACGAAAGCTATTATAGCACATCTGTGGGGGATTTCGCAAGTATATTTTGCTAATTTTTTATATTTTTTATCTATTTTTGAAAATTATGGAGAAATCCATGGGATACAAGTTCGAAGTCAATAAGCCTGGAACGAATGTTCCAAATTCCGATTAACGCGATAAAGCAGGCGGTATGGCTTGCAAATCTCTGTCAAGCCTGAAATGAACGGGCTTTCAGCCCGAACCTGACAGGAATTTGGATGCAAAATAGCCGGTGGCTGAGAGGCAGAAGAGAGATATATAGGCGCTCAGAGGAAGGTTTGCTGTTTTACCTGACTTGCGGGCGGAAAATATGATGGGCGGCGAATAATTTTTCGCCGGTGCATAAAAGACAAGGAGGAAGGATATGACACAGGAGATCAGGGAGTGGGCCATGAGGCTGGCGGAATGCGCGGGGCAGGACAGAGGACAGTCGGAAGAATTCGTGAAAGGGCTGGAGAAATATCGGGATGTACAGGAGGAGTTTTGTTATTACTATGCGCATCAGAATTTTTTGTGCAAACATCGGGTGGCAGGCTACACCGTCGTGGATATTCTGGTGTGGCAGGTGGATCACTTCAAGGCATTTCTGGACAGGCCGGATGAGATGAACCGCTATCGGCAGGACAGGCTGCTATGGAGCGCCTTCCATTCTATGCTGGAGATGAAGGAACATCCGGAGCAGTACCAGTGGAAGATGAAGGAGGAGACAGGGACGGATTATGCGGGGAAGTATTGAACGGATCCTTAGAAGATTTATCAAAAATAAATGAAATGCGACGCAGCCGCTGGGGAAACAGCGGCTGCGTCTGTGTAAAAGGGGAAATTTCTTCCGGAATATTTGGTAATTACCAGTCCAGTTCCGCAACTGGACATGTTTAGTATACACCAGGTTTCAACAATTGTCCAGTGTTTTAAAAAAATTTTAAGAATTTGTCATCTTATGTCGTAAGTTGTCTTTTATAATACTCCACTTCCTGCTCGATGGTCTCCGGAATGGGCGTCCCCTCGTTGCGGAGTTTCTGGCAGAGCTTGTTCAGATGGCTGAGATGCTGCTGGCATTGCACATCATGGCGGCGAATCAGTTCGCCGTACATCGGATTGCTCTGTACCTTTTGACGCACCTCCCGGGAGAAGGGACAGTAGGTGAACAGGATCTGCCTTGCAATCTTGTTGAGCCGGGGAGAGGCGGTGCTTTCCAGCTGAATCCACAACAGGTAATCCCGGATAAACATTTCCTTGAAGCTGTTCTTTGCCCCCATGAGACTCTGCCGGATCCTCTCTTTTGCCTCCGAGGAAAGGTCATTGTTCTTCTTGTAGAACTGGATGTAGTCAAAGTATTCACTTGTCAGGGAACGCTCGGTAAGGTCGTTCCAGCGGGCACCCTGAACGCGCTTGCACATCTCCCAGCGGTAATCGCCCACCAGACGTATGGTAGTGGTATACAAATCTTCCATATGGAATATGGACACCATCATGCGGGAGGGAGTGGTGCGCTTTCTGCCTTCGATCTCCTGCCAGGTGACTCCGCGGATACCTGCGTTGGGCATCAGAATAAAATCCGGAAGACATTCCACATGGATATTTTCCTTCTGTGCCACGGGACTTTCCATATTCAGGGTCTCCCGGTAGAATACGGTGTAGTCAATGCCCCGAATCTTGTCAAGCACGGAGCGGATGTCGGCAGCCGTCACATGGCTGGCGGATATATCCCTGAGTATATTGTCGGCGGCAAGCAAGGGACAGAAGGTGGTAACACGTCCATAGGTAATCTTGTTGACGGTGGGGAAAAGATTCTGGAGTTCGAATTCCACCTTGCGCATGGGATTGTCGGAGAGGTCCCGCAGTTCCTCGTCAGACAGTTTTCCGCTGGCTTTCTGCTTGTGCAGATAATCCACATAGTCTTCGCCGAACTCATTGCGGCTGGGCTGCTTTTTGCCCTCATAAATGCATTTGATCCAGTCGAAAAAGGTATATACCCCTTCGCCGGATTGCCCCTCGGGACTGTCCACCAGCTGGCACAGATAGGCACTGTTGGATTCCCCGGCCAGTTCTTCGTCCACATAGCCGAAAGTGAGGAACAGCCTGACGGGCAGAGGCAGGGAGTCGTCTGTAAGGGCTTTTTTCAACACCATGGCATAGAGGGTATAGAAGTTCTCTGTCAGGCGGCGTCGCAGACGGCATGCCTGTTCGTCCGAGGCGGATTTGTCGGAAAGCTCCCTGTAGGCATCCACATCCTGACGGAAAGAGGAGGCTGTCTCGATCCCGGCACAGGCATATTCCAGGATCGCGGAAAGGGACCCTGCAAGCTGTTCGTGGTCTGTGGCGTTGGGAGCATCGGAAGCCGCAGGCTGTTTGGAGCCAAACCTGGACAGGTTCTCCCTGAAGCTCTGCAGGCGTGCCGCAAGCTGCGGCTTATCCAGCGCCGCGTTGCTGGTGATGGTAGAGATCACGTCCTGGATGGCCGTATAGAGATCCGCAGTGTCTGCGGACGCCTGCGTCAGCTGATAAAAAAGGCCGGTATAGCAGGAGAATAAGTCTTCTCCCTCAGAACTGATGTAATAATGTAAGAGCTGTTCCTGATAATGCAGCTGCTCCTCCAGGGACAGGTAGGTCTTGCGGAAGTCCAGGCTGGCCTTGCGAAGAAAGCCCGTGACCACGGCGGCTTCCCTGGCCACGGCGGCACCGGGATTGGCGGTGAAAATCTGTAAAAGCCCCTGGTAAAAATCGGTCAGCCACATATCCGGCGTCTCCATGCCCACATAGGTGGTAACCTGGTCTATATCGGTCAACTCTTTGGGGGAAAGGCCGTACTTGGCGCAGAGGTCCCGGTAGGCGGACAGGTGTTCGCTTAAGCGGTTGTAGAGGTTGCCGCAGGTCAGCGCAGACTCTTCGCAGTGGTTCAGCATCGTACACATCTGCCGGAAGGCGGAGATCAAAGAGAGGCTGGCAAGATCAGGATTTCTCACGAACAGGTCCTGCAGAGCCTCCGGGTTGGGCAGGGGGTAGTTCATGATGTGGACAGCTTCCACAGTCTCACAGCCCAGGAAGTGGACCTCCGAGCAGATTTCGCAGATGCCGATTACATCGCCTTTGCCGATCAGGTACTCCCCGGTGGGGGAGAATACCCGCACGCTTCCGCTGGTGATCAGGTGGAGGGCTGTCAGAGGCTGCCCGGCTTTGTAAATGGTTTTTTGCTTGGGTAAATCAATAAATGGCATGGTTCATTAGACTCCTTTCAAACATGGGCGCTTATGCGCTACGGAGCGGCAGTCCCTTATAAACAGCTGAAAACCGCTATTCCATGGGGTCAATTATACTCTGATTGACAAAAATAAACAATATAATTTTCAGAAATTTCGGAATTTGCACATTTTTGCTGTTGACATATAAATTGTTTGGGTGTAAACTGTTCACACCAAAACAGTTTGTGTGTGAACAATATGCGCGCAGAAGGGAGGCACATGGACGGGGGGAACTGTAAGTTTCATATGGGGCACCGCATCCGGAAGCTGGACAATATGCTGAAGCGGAACATGCAGCTGGCGTTGAGCAGGCAGGGAGTGGATGAAGTGACGGCCATGAATGGCTTTATCATCCAGTATCTGCATCACCATGCGGACCAGATTATCTATCAGAGGGATATCGAGAGGGAATTCAGAATTGGCCGTTCTGCAGTGACCAATATTCTGACCCGCATGGAGGAAAACGGTTTTATCCACCGGGAGACCGACGGCAGCGATGCCAGGCTCAAGCGCCTGACTCTGACAGACAAGGGGGAGGAACAGAGCCAGCTGCTTCATGATACCATTGAGTGGCTGAACCGCAGACAGCTGGAAGGGATTTCCGCCGAGGAGCAGGAACACTTTTTTGCCATTCTGGAGAAGATTGAGGGGAACGCGGGCAGGCTGGCTGCACGTATCCTGGGGGAGGATGACTCCTGGACCAGAGAGATCCGGCCAAAATAATCAAAAATAAAAATAGCATATTTCCGGATTTGCGAGGGTGAAGGGAATATGCGGAACTAAAACAGCATATTCCCGGAAGTCGCGCTGATCCATATGCGGACGCCGGAGCGGCCGAATATGGATCACCGGATTAGCGAGGGTGAAGGGAATATGCGGAACTAAAACGGCATATTCTTGGAAGTCGCGCTGATCCATATGCGGACGCCGGAGCGGCCGAATATGGATCACCGG